>NZ_JBMPPI010000016.1:0-133755 GCF_049340245.1 Undibacterium sp. TC4M20W | reverse complement strand
CAGCCAGAGATCCATCTGCGTCCGGTTGCGGTTGTGCCTTACAAGTCTGTGGCTGCGGTCATGGCAGCGGCACAGCGTCTTGGTGTGACCAAGATCGGTATGGTCGGGAATGAGCAGTATCTGAAGTGATAAATAAGCACTTCATGACATTTTCGGCGTATCAATGCTGAGTTATTAAGGTATGATTGAAAATTGGCAGGGTTCTCCCTGCCATTTTTCATATTCGCGGGTTGGGCTTTGCCTGTTTTTAAGCTGCAATCCCAAAGTTTATTAAATTTATTGATTGAGAGATCAACATATGAAGCAACTTCGCTTGTCTCGTATTGCTGTATTGTTTGCAGCTATTGGCTTTGCCGCCGCTCCGGAATTAACAAATATCGCAGCAAATCAAGCTTATGCTCAAGAGTCCTTGCGCCCCGAGATTGCCAAAATTGTGCACGGCGCTGGTGAATTGTATAAAGCGAAGAAATTCAGGGAAGCGCTTTCCAAGATTCATGAAGCCGATAGCGTAGGCGGCAAGACAGTCAATGAAAATTTCACGATAGAACGCATGCGCCTGTCTATCGCCTCTGCTGCTGGTGATAACGACACCGTGATCCGTTCTGCAGAAACCATTGTTTCTGCAAACAAGCTGGGCGGTAAAGAACAGTTGCAAATGATACAGGTTCTGGCGAATGGCTATTTCAAAGCAGGTAACTATAGCAAAGCTGTACAATGGTATAACCGTTACTATGCTGACGGTGGTACAGATTCTTCGCTGCGTCCTTACCTCACACAAGCCATGTTGCAGAGCGGTGACAGTGCAAAGGCCATGAAGGAAATCAATGCTGAACTGGCAGCAGATGAAAAATCAGGCCGCACACCAAGCCTGACCAATCTGGAATATCAGTCCAATGACGCATTGAAGCGTAAAGACATGGCCACTTACTCCAGCGCACTGGAAAAAATGGTGGCTTTCCACGGCAAGAAAGAGTACTGGGTCAACCTGCTCAATAACATTGAGAGAAAACCTGGCTATTCCGAACGTTTCAAACTTGATTTGATGCGTCTGAAACTGGCTCTGGGTCAAATTACCAAGAGCGCTGACTACATGGACATGTCATTGTTCGCGATACAGGCTGGTTACCCGGCAGAAGCCACCAAGGTGATCGATGCTGGCTACAAGGCTGGTGCATTGGGCGAAGGCAAGGACGCTGAGCGTCACAAGCGTTTGCGCGATATGGCAAACAAGACTCAGGCTGAGACTACCAAAGGCCTGGCAGCTAGCGAAACCGAAGCTAAAGCCGCCAAGGATGGCAATGCTCTGGTCAATATCGGCTACGGTTACGTAACAGCCGGTAATTACGACAAAGGCATCGCGATGATGGAAGAGGGCATCGCTAAAGGTGGCCTCAAGCAGGAAGATGATGCGAAATTGCATCTGGGTATCGCCCAACTGCAGGCAGGCAAAAAAGCCAATGCAATCAAAACACTGAAAACAGTGAAGGGCACAGATGGCTCAGGCGATCTGGCACGTTACTGGGTGATTTACGCGAATCAGTCCGGCAAATAATGCATGACCTGATGTAAAAACAAAGGCGCCTCCGGGGCGCCTTTGTTTTTGTCCTTATCTTTATCGTCTGAGTCAGTTCGCGACTTGATTGCGCCCGTTATCTTTGGCGCGATACAAAGCCGCATCAGCACAACTGATGAGCTCATTGCTATCTTGCCCGGCGCTCAAACTTGCAACGCCAAATGAGCCTGTAATATGCGGCAGCGGTTTTTGGCGATCGATAAATACCTTGGTTTTTGCCAGGCGGCTGCACAGTCTTTGCGCTACACCCATGGCAGATTTGTGACTGGCACCAGGTAGTATGACCATCATTTCTTCTCCGCCATAACGCGCGGCAAAATCACTGGGACGCAAGCCTGCATTCAATACTTTTGCTGCAGTTTGCAGGGCATCGTCCCCCAGCAAATGGCCATGCTCATCATTAAAGCGTTTGAAGTGATCCAGATCGACCATGATGATGCTCAGCGCTGCGCCGGTAGCATGGGCATGCTGTACCATGCCAGGCAATTGTGCATTCAGCCAGGCGCGATTATGCAAGCCTGTCAGCCCATCCACCATAGACAACTGGCGATAGAATTCGCCAACCTTTTGACGACTGCGGATTTGCGCATTGGCGGCACGTATGCGGAACGACAGCAATTGCAAGAGGTTGCGGGCCACGCCATTTGACTCATCGATCAGACGCCACAATGTCTCTGCCTCTATCAGCAATAATTCACACTCATTGATGGCAGAAATGGTGGCTGAATGTATTTCTTCGTCCAGTACAGAGATTTCACCTACGCATTCACCCGGCAGATACTGCGTGATAGTATTTTCCAGCTGATTGCTTTCTTCGGTAATGCGGCTGACACCCAGCGCACCTTTGAGGACGATAAACAGTTTCGCTCCCGAGCTGTTTGCGTCCAGTACAACCTGGCCTGTATAAGCGCGGACTACCATGCAATCCTTGATGATGTCGGCAATGAGTTGTCTGTTGTCTTCGGTAATGTCGCGGAAAAGGTGGATATCTTCAATACGATAATCCGTTTCCCTGAAAAGCTTGAGTCGTTCCAAAATCGTTTTATCCAGATACATGAGGCAAATATAAGAGTGTCAGAGTACGATCTGATCCATGGCATCGAAACGCATTTCAGTTTCGCGAAAAATGCTCAGGTAGTCAGCTTCACCAAGCCCTAGCGTATCCCAAGCAGCCTGTGACAGCAAGGGTAGGATATCGTTTTCATCCTGTGCCAGGTCAAGTGCGTGCACAATTGCATTTGCTACATGTACTACCGAAGCAAGTACGTTCAGGTTTTCTTGTTCGGGATGATGGTGACCACGTATGGCATCACACACTGCCTCAGAAAAGTTCCAGTGTGTTGCCAGTGCCAGACCAGCATCCACATGATCGATGTGCAGGATATGCCGTTCAGCTTCGATGAGCAGACAATCTGCCTCTTTTTGATAGCGCAGAACCTGTTCATAATTTGCCGGGTAGCAGGTCACCAGCACCAGCTTGCCTATGTCATGCAACAGACCCGCAGTAAAGGCAAAATCATGCTTCATGTGCAGTGCGCGCGAGATCAGCTCAGCACAAATCGCTGTGGCAACGCTATGGCGCCAGAATGCCTTGAAATCAAATGCAGGACATTTCTCAGTGGGAAACTTGTTCGACAAGGCTGTCGTGCGTATCAGGTTTTTCACATTCTTGACGCCCAGCATGGCAGTCGCCTGCTGCAAGGTCACTACTTTGGAGTTATTGCCATAGTAGGATGAATTGGCCAGCCTTAATAATTTCGCTGTGACAGACTGATCCAGGGCGATTTTTTCAGTGACCATGTCCAGGCTGCTTTCTTCATCATCAAGATTTTGCAGCATCTCCATGGCAACTTCTGGCAGAGTGGGCAAGTCCTTGATTTTTTTTACCACGTCTTCCAGTTGTACCTTGAATTCATTGGCATCAGTCATCTGGCTTCCCCTTTACGGTAGTCAATGACATAGGACTTCAGTATGCTCGCCGGCTCAGTATCTCCCGCCTGGCGAAAGATTTTTTCTATACGGCTTAATTTGGTCGCCAGATCCTCAAGCTCTTCATGCACGGCACCCGCTTCGCCCTCGACCGTCAATTGATGGATATCGTGATGCGCAATCGCCTGCAGCATGCGCTCTGTCAGCGTTGTGCCTGCAGGTAGCAAGACGTGGCCGACTTTATCGAGCAAATCATCGGCCAGCACTGTTCCCGGCGTCACCTTGGAAAGTGGCAAATAGCGGTAATGTCTGTTCATGGTGCTTGCCTCGCTGAATGAGCGTGCTGCGTTATCGGAGACGTATTGCTTCAGTGTAATAAAATTTTACTTAAAAGGAAGTCGATTTTTTATTAAGACGCATGCATTAACCTGATCCGGTGACGAATATGTCCGAATATCAATTGATAATGAATATACTACACTTGATGCGGCAGCATGTTTGATTCTGACGGCTGTCTGAATTTACTATATGAAATTCCGTAATTTTCATGCATCATTTCTAGAACTCATTTCATAAATAGGGATGAGTGCGAACAAGGCGATTTGGGATGCAGTGCAAGGCGTGGCCTGCAGCTAAGGCTCATGCCTTAGCAAAGGACGCAACGCAGTAATGCGCCCAAATAGTCAGTTCCCGAAGGGTTTGTCTCATAACATGTGCCAGACAACATAGAATTTATTGTTGATAGTGCCATTATTAATGGCCGTATCCGCATTGCCAATCAGTGTTGTGAGGCAAACGCGCCTCATTCATATTTATGAAATGAGTTCTAATATTTTTGACCTGACAGGATTCATCATCAAACAAATTATTCAACGTCGCCCACGTCTGGTACTTACTTTGGCTCTGGGCGCTCTGGCTGCAGTTTTCCTGCCCGGGCCGCTGTCTCTGATCACCCGCGCCCTTTTTGGCTGGAATGTGGCTGTGTGGACCTACCTTTTGTTGATGGCCTGGTTGATGATGGGGGCAGACAAGCATGCGGTGCGCAAGATGGCGCAGCAGGAAGACGAAAGTGCCGTAGCGGTGTTGGCATTGATGTCACTGGCAGCGACCCTGAGCCTGCTGGCCATCATTCACGAATTGTCTGGTCTGGCAGGGGCCAGCAGAGAGGAAAGGGCAATCAAATACTTGTTTGCCTGCAGTACGGTATTGGGTTCCTGGCTGTTGCTGGGCGTAATTTTTTGTTTTCACTATGCATTGCAGTTTTATAACGCTCCGCCAGACAAGCCAGCCCTGCGCTTCCCGGAAGAGGAGTGCATACCAGATTTTTGGGATTTTCTGTATTTCTCATTCACCATCGCCGTTGCCGCACAAACTTCTGATGTGACCGTGATGAACAGGCAGACACGCAAGACTGTGCTTGCGCAGTCAGTACTCAGTTTCTTCTTTAATGTGGCCGTAGTTGGTTTTTCCATCAATATTGCTGCCAGCCTGGTAGGGAATTAGGCAAAAAAGAAGCCGCTACAGCAGGTAGTAGCGGCTTCTTTTCTTTATGTCATTATGTTCTAGCGCCAGTAATGATCATGGTGGCGCTCACGTCTTTCTTCACGCCATTCTCGTTCGTAACGTCTTTCCTGGTGCCAGCCATGACGGTCACGCCATGGGCGGCCATAGTTTTGCTCTACGTAGACATGTTCGACATAAGGTCTGGGAGAGCTCAACACTACAGGTACACCACCTATGCGCATATCGACATTGACACCATAGGGCAGGCGGCTGCCACTTTGCCAGGCACCACCATTTGCCCAGTACCAATTACGCTGTGCCGGTGCGTAATATACCTGCTGGGACGGGTAATACACGTAGTTGTAGCTGCGTACTACCTGATGCACCGGAGGCGCAGGGTGCCAGCGGTAGTCTCTGACATAGGCATCGTGAGCAAGCGCCGTATTTGCAGTGGCAGCACAGATCAGCAGAGCTGACGCTGCTGACAACAGGCCTTTGATAAATTGAGTAGCTTTCATGGCATCTCTTCCTTCGTTTTGATGTTCTGATGTCCATATAACGCGGCGCAGGACGATGCGGCTGACAGCAATTTGTGTATGTCCGTACAAAACTGCAAGCAGATGTTACAGACTGGTGGCATGTCCCATGCCGGGCGTTTATGGTACCGGAGCAAATTTTCATACTACAGCGCAAGCTTTTCATGATAAAAAGCCTGCACACTTATCCCATATTGAATGCCATGTTACTCACCTACATCTGGACAGTTTTTTTTCTGATCGGCTTTATTGCTGCCCTGGCTCAATGGTTGATATTGGGAGATGTAGAAGTATTCAAGCGCATCATGGACGGGACTTTTGAGTCAGCTCGCCTGGGTGTCATGGACATAGCCTTGCCGCTGGCGGGTGTCATGACATTGTGGCTGGGCATCATGAATATAGGCGAAAAAGCCGGGGCAATTGATTTTATCGCCAAAATTATTGGCCCTTTTTTTGCACGGATATTTCCTGGCGTACCGCAAAACCATCCTGCCAACGGCCATATGGTCATGAATTTTTCAGCAAACCTGCTGGGCCTGGACAATGCTGCCACACCCTTTGGTCTGAAAGCGATGGAAAGCCTGCAGAGCCTGAATCCTAGCAAAGATGAGGCCAGTGATGCTCAGATCATGTTCCTGGTCTTGCATACTTCAGGCCTGACATTGATCCCCCTTGCCATCATGGCGCAACGCGCCGTGCTGGGAGCAAAAGACCCTTCCGATATCTTTATCCCCTGCATGATTGCTACTTACGTGGCTACCGTGGTTGGCCTGATTGCAGTTGCCATCAGGCAGCGCATTAATTTGTTTGACCGGGTGATCATGGGCTGGTTGGGTGGTTTAACGAGTTTTATCGTTGCCCTGGTCTGGTATATGAGTCAGCACATGAGTCGCACTGACATTGAAGTGTTTTCAAAAATCAGTGCCAATCTTTTGCTATTCACCATTATCATCAGCTTCATGCTGGGTGCCATGCGCAAGAAAGTGAATGTGTATGAAGCTTTCATTGAGGGGGCCAAAGGTGGCATACAGACTTCGCTGACCATCATCCCTTATCTGGTGGGTATGCTGGTCGCTATCGGTGTCTTACGCAATTCCGGCATCCTCGGGTTTATCGTTTCCGGCTTTACCTGGTTGTTCACGCAGATGGGTTTGAATACGGACTTTACCGCTGCCTTGCCGACCGCCCTGATGAAGCCGCTCAGCAGCTCAGGCTCACGGGCGTTGATGGTAGATGCGATGAAAACCTACGGCGTGGATTCATTCATTGGCCGCCTGACCTGCATTTTCCAGGGCTCTGCTGACACCACCTTTTATATTGTCGCCCTGTATTTTGGTTCAGTCGGCATACGCAAGACCCGCTATGCCATATCCATGGGCTTGCTGGCTGATTTTGCTGGTGTGGTTGCAGCGATTTTTGTTGCCTACCTGTTCTTTCATTAAAACGTCGCCACATGCAGATGTCAGCATGTGGCGGATTGCAAGTTTTACTGGGGAACAAAATCCAGTCGCAGCACAGGATAAACCTGATAGCGCTTGTCCCATGATGAATGGCGTTGCGCAAAGAACTCCAGACGGGCAGATGCGCTCTTGGCAAACTCGGCATCCTCAGCAATACGTTTCTCGAATGCGGCTTTCAATTGCGGGTCAGCGGCTAATTGTTCACGCGCGACATCTTCAGCCACATAGGCTTCCATGTATTCCTTGCGTTCAAAAGCGCCATTGAACCAGCCCCAGTTCACCAGTGCATCCGGTGCCTGCGGTTCAAATAAACCCGCAATCAACCTTGCTTTTGCCTGCGCAACAGGGATGAACAAAGCACCTTTACGCAGGCTTTGCGCCTGGTTTTGCCATGTTCCCTGCAGCTTCAAGGTTTGCCGTCCTTCAAATGACTGCACTTGCATGCTGGCCTTGCTGGTAGCGAATTGTTCAGCGGAGACGGCATTCAAGTCGGTATTGAGAATGCGGAACTCTATGCCGTGCTGCTGCAATTTTTCCGCCACCGCTTTGCTGTAGGCGACAGGTACGATATAACCGCCCTTAGGCAAGCTGATTTGTGCGTCCGGCACAATCTCATCACGCAGTTTTACCTTCCATACTTGCGGTTTGCTTTCATCATAGCGCGTCATCAATGCGCCAGAAATATCAGACATCGTGCGTGTGTAGGCATAACCACGGAAGTCTATGTCCCTGGTTTTTTCCGTCGTCTTATAAGTAACAGGCAAACTTTGACCAGCCAACTGCGCTGCACGCTTATCTGCCGCTTTGGTAATAGACAGCCATTGGCCGCCATTTGCTGCCACTTGCTCCAGCACTGATATCACGGTGTTGTGGGTAATGCGCACGCGGGTAGGGTAATCTTTCCATGAATGGGTTTCCACCAGCATGCCAAAGCGGTTGCGCAAAACTGGATAACCGCTGGAGAAACGTGGCGTAGGCACGCTGTCCATAAAGCCTGACATGGGATCATCTTCACGCATGAAAGACATATAAAAAGGCTGCGGCAACGAGCCCTGTTTCGTCAGATCGGCCATAACATTATCGCGCAAGATTTTACCCGCTACACGCAAGGCTGCATCACCTGAATTGATAGGTTCTACCTGTATCGAAATATCATGTTCAAATTTGGCGCCATCAGTCACATGCAAGTCAATGACAGCCAGCGGGTCCCAGGTGTTGATGAGTTTGAGCATGGCTTGCATTTCAGGCGCATCTGCCTTCACATAATCGCGGTTCAGATTGAAGTTTTGCGCGGTGGTGCGCCAACCCATTTCTTCGGGGCCGCGCTGATTTGGGCGATTCCATACACCAAAGCGTTCATGCCCGTCGATATTGAAGACCGGGACAAATAACAGTACTTGCTTGTCCAGCACATGTGGTGCGACTTTATTGTCCAGTATCTCGCGCAATGCCAGAAAGCCTGCATCCTTGCCATCTATCTCACCCGCGTGGATGCCGCCCTGTATCAGGGTCACCGGCAGAGCTTGTTTTGCTACCTGTGCAGGTGTGAAAGCACCACTGCGTGTCACCAGCAAAGCCAGCATGGGGCGGTTTTCTGGTGTGCGGCCAAATTCCAGGCAGCGCACTTCCTTGGGATAGTTTTTCTGAAAAGCCTGACACAGCTTTTCTACTTCTTCATATCGCCCGGTCTTTTTGAAACCGCTTTGTTCAGCGATTGTCGTCAAAGGAGTCGCTGCCTGGGCGCTCGTCAACAACAGACCGCCGCCTGCGATCAAGCCACTGATAATGCTTAATTTAAAAATTGAGTTTACTGGTTTCATACGAAAATCAAAATTTGATAGATTGAAATTGAAAAACCTAGGCTGTAGCAACCTTATGCTGCCACCATCTTGCCTTGTCCTTGAGCTGGCCTTCATCCACGGTCTGGAGTTTTCGATCAGCCATCAGGCAGCGTCCATTGACCCAGACGTGGCTGACCTGTTCACGCCCGGCGGCATAGACGATTTGCGAGACAGGATCAAACAGCGGCAGGGTTTCAATAGCAGACAGGTCTATTGCAATCACGTCAGCCAGCTTGCCTGCTATCAGACTACCGATTTGCTGGTCCATGCCGAGGGCTTTGGCACCAGCCAGCGTTGCCATTTCCAGTGCATTACCGGCATTCAAGGCTGTCGGGTTGCTGGACACTGCTTTTGCCAATAATGCTGCCATACGCAAGTCACCGAGTAAATCCAGCTTGTTATTGCTGGCTGCACCATCGGTACCTATGCCTACATTGACACCGGCAGTTTGCATGGCATGGATAGGTGCAAAGCCAGACGCCAGCTTCAGGTTACTGGCGGGATTATGGGCAATGTGCACGCCTTGTTGTGCCAGTAGTTTGATCTCATCTTCATTCGCATGCACCATGTGCGCAGCAATCAGGCGTGGTGACAATAGGCCCAGATTGTGCAGGCGCTGCAAAGGGCGCATGCCATGGTCGCGGATACTGTCATTGACTTCATCCATGGTTTCATGGATGTGGCAATGTATGCCCATGTCATGCTTATCCGCCAGCGCCACGATCTTTTTGAAAGTCGCATCTGATACGGTATAAGGCGCATGCGGGGCCAGGCGGAAAGAGACACCGCTTTGCCCCTTGAAAGCCTGGTGTGAAGCCAGTGCTTTTTCCAGGTAGCCATCAGCATCGGCCGCATAGCTGGTAGGGAACTCAAGCACACTGCAACCGACCACGGTGCGCATGCCTGTGTGCAGGCCTGCACGTGCTACATCGTCGTTATAAAAGTACATATCATTGATGGTCGTGGTACCGCCGCGCAGCATTTCTGTCATCGCATAGACACTTCCGTCGAAGACGAATTCTTCTGACACATGCTTTTTCTCGGCTGGCCAGATGTGATTGTGCAGCCAGTCCATCAGGCTCAGATCATCTGCCAGGCCACGCAACAGCGTCATGGCAGAATGGCCGTGCAAGTTGATCATGCCGGGAATGACGGCATGTTCCGGCAATTCCACATGCTGTGCATCAGGGTGCTGCAGACGTGCCTCAGCACTGCTGAGTATGGCCAGGATTTTTTCATCTTGCATGACCAGCGCATGCCCGCTCAGGACAGTGGCACGTGGTTCTATGGGAATCAGGTATTTGGGATGTAAGCAGGTTTTCATATTATTGGGCTCCACAATTGTTCATGCATTATAACCAGTGTCATTCAATATGGCTTTGGCAAGCCTGAATGGCAATTGCTCCATGTGACAGAGACTGAATGAAAGTGCCATAATACTGTCTGGTATCAGAAATCAGGAGCAGATATGGATTACCTTTTCCCACCTGTACAGCAGGCTGCTGTACCCATAGCTGGTGGCACGGCTTATTTCCCTGTGCACAGGATTTACTGTGTAGGACGGAATTATGTAGAGCATGCCAAAGAAATGGGATGGTCAGGGCGTGAACCACCATTTTTCTTCATGAAACCGGCTGACGCCGTATTGCCCGTCAAGCAGGGTAGCGTCGGTGAAATGCCTTATCCACCCATGACCGTCAATCTGCATCATGAAGTTGAACTGGTTGTCGCCATAGGCAAGGGCGGCAAGAGTATCCGCACTGAGGATGCACTCGGCCATATATGGGGTTATGCAGTCGGGCTGGACATGACACGCCGTGATCTGCAGGCCGAAGCCAAAGACCAGGGCAGGCCCTGGTGTACATCCAAAGGATTTGATTTTTCTGCGCCTATAGGCCAGATTCACAGGGCAGATACCGTACAGGGCATGGAACAAGCCCATATTCGTCTCGATGTGAACGGACAAGTCCGGCAAAATAGTGATACCAGTAAGCTGATCTGGAGCCTGGCAGAAATCATCGCCTGTCTGTCTGAACTATATACGCTGCAACCCGGCGACCTGATCTATACAGGAACACCAGAAGGTGTGGCAGCCGTACAGCGCGGCGATTTGCTGGAAGCCTCGATCACGGGTTTGAGTGATCTGAAAATCAAAATGGTGTAAGCATTATCATGAAACTATATGGATATTTTCGCAGCTCTGCTTCATACCGTGTAAGGATAGCCCTTAATCTCAAGGGGCTAGATTATGAGCAGGTAGCGATTCACCTGGTCAAAAATGGCGGTGAACAATTGACACCTGCTTACCGTGCTTTGAATCCGGATGGGCTCGTACCGGCATTGCAGGACGAGCTAGATGGTGAGAGCGTCACACTGACGCAGTCGATGGCGATCATTGAATATCTTGATGAAGTGTATCCTGAAGTCGCCTTGCTGCCATCCGGCGCTCTGGATCGTGCTCATGTCAGGTCGCTGGCCTTGTCGATAGCCTGTGAAATTCATCCCGTTAATAATTTGCGGGTGTTGAAATATCTGTCAGGGACACTGCAAGTCAGTGATGAACAAAAGAATGCCTGGTACCGTCACTGGTGTGAAACCGGCCTGGCCGTACTGGAACAAAAACTGGCAGCCGATCATCGTACCGGCCGTTTTTGCCTCGGCGACACGCCGGGATTTGCAGACTGTTTTCTGATACCGCAAATCGCCAATGCTCAAAGGTTCAATTGCGATTTAAGTAGTATGCCTACTATCATGCGCATACATCAGGCTTCCAATGAACATCCAGCCTTTATCAAGGCAGCACCGGCTAATCAGCCCGATGTCGAATAGCAGGACAAAACTGTAGACAAGTATTTTTGTCTCATGATTTTGTTATGCATAAAAAAGGGGCCAGAAAACTGGCCCCAGTCATGCCCCGTTTGCATAAACAAATGCTAATTCGGTATTTCGGGATTGTCGTGGCTGTTTGCCAGCGTATCGTTGAGCACAGAAATCAGTAATGAGCGTGTCAGTTTTGATTTGGTCGTGTAGCCATCAATGGCAAAGGTCTCACTGACATGCTGCTCAGGCGCATAGCCCGGCTGGCCTGTGCGTAAAACGATGCGCAAATTTGGCAATGACATTTCATTGCGGATGACACTCACGAGCTTCAAGCCTGCATCGACAGTTTCCATCACCACATCCAGCAAGATCAGGGCAATATCAGGATTGTTGCGTATGATGCTGTGCGCTTCTTTGGCAGAATAGGCATGGATAAATTCCAATGACCTGCCATGGATTTTAACGCCGCTCAATGCCAGCAAGGTCGTGTCGTGCACATTGCTGTCGTCATCTGCGATCAGGATTTTCCAGGGATGCAAATCCAGCTTGGGCCGCAAAGACTCTTCATCTTCTTCAATAAAATCAATGACATCATCGTCCTGACTTGCACCGAGTGCACAGTCAGAAACTAAATCATTTCCTAAATGTGAATATATACCTGGCGATAGCGATCTTTCATTGTTTGCCAAAATGTTACAAGTCATTTGTGCCCGAAAAAGATCGTTTTGTAACAAGCCGGGTGTTCTACTGTGTTGATTCTTCATCAGTGTGCTCCCTGTTGCTTGAGTAAGTTTCAATTCAATCTTATGTGAACCAGTCTGCATAATCAAGACCAAAGAAATGGAAAATGTTAAATAATGATTATTGCAACACTGGTACGTAACATAAATTGATATTCGTCACCAATTGTGCTGATGTTCGGTGCTACTATTTACGCCATAAACTGAAGCTCTATCGTCGAATATACAGCAAAATCAGGCAAGTTCTATGCTATTGGACTAGTCCAGGTATCAAAACCCATGTTTACAAGGCAGCACACCTGAATCGAGAACGGGTATGGAGTTAGAAGTTTTTTGGCGCAGGCAGTACGGGTAGCTAATTACGTCTTGGTTACGTCTTCGTTAGTCTTCGTTATGTCTTCCATTATGCCTTCCACTTATCTTCCCGCAGCGATAGTGACTTCACTGGTCACTTCATTTCTGACCATGCTGGTGTTGTTCTATATCCAGTATTTACATTTGCATCCCCGGGCCAGCAGGTGCTGGGCGCTGGCCTATGCCTGCCTGGTCATGCAGCAACTGTGCCATCTTCTTGGTGATGGACAAAGCCTGGTTTTTAATCTGGCGGCAGATGTCTTCTTGTCTGGCTATATCTGTTACCTGTGGGCGGGTACGCGCATCTTCCACGGTGTCACCGTGTTCGTCATGCCCGTCATGCTGAGCTTTGCGATTGCGGTTCTCTGGCTGTTGATGACGTCACTGACTGCGGTTCATTCATTGTGGCGCATGCTACCTGTTTACCTGGCTTTCGGTCTGGTTATGCTGGCAGCCTCGATGACGTTTTTGCGCACTCGCAATGAAAAACACGTGCTGGGGTTTATCCTGCTTGGTGTATTGCTGGGCTTCAAAGGCATATATCTGGCTGGTTCGCCATTCCTGCAAAACCAGCCAGAATATCTGGTGCTTGGTTTGCAAGCCTCGACATTGCTGGACCTGGCTATAGGCATGCTTTTTCTGGTTGCTGCTTTGTTGCGGCAGCAAGATGATGCCGCGCGCATGAATGATAATTTAAAACAGGAAATGGAAGAACGCAAAAATATAGAGCGCCTGTCCAAAGACCGTGAAACCCTGTTTGAAAAAGTCTTCCAGATGGTGCCGGATGTATTGGCGATTTGCCGTGAAAAAGATGGCCGTTACTTGGATGTAAATCGTCACTGGGAAACCATTACCGGCTACTCCAGGGAAGAGACCCTGGGACGGTATTCTTTGGAACTGAATTTATGGATGGATGTCAGACGGCGCGCTGAGATGCTGGCAACCTTAAGACGCGATGGCGAGATCAATAATTTCGAGGGCTTGTACAGACATAAACTGGGGCATGCTTACCACGTACTTATCTCGGGCACACTCTTTGACGTTGGTGGTGAACCCTACATCGCCTACGCCATGCAAGATATCTCGGCGCTGCGCAAGGTCGAGCAATTGCAGGAACAGGCCGAGCGTGATTTGCAGGAACGCGAGAAATTGCTGTCAACCGTATTTCAACTGGTGCCCGATACCCTGACTATCACCAGGATGGCGACAGGTGAATATGTCGATGTCAACCGCAACTGGGAACCAATGTCTGGTTACACCAGGAAAGAAGCGATAGGCCATACCTCAAACGAAATACAGCTATGGGAACAACCTGAGCAAAGAGACCAACTGATCAGGCAGATACAGCTGCATGGCGAAGTCAGGAATATGCAAATCGCCTTCCGCCACAAACAGGGCCACACCAGCAATTGCCGTGTTTCAGGTTCCAAGTTTGAAACCGGTGATGACACCTATCTGCTGCTGTCCTCACGCAATATCGATCAGGAGCTCAGTGCAGAAACAGCGCGTCTGCACGCAGAATCACTATTGCGTGAGAATGAGCAAAAATATTCCACGCTCTTTCAATTATCGCCTATACCTCTGGGATTGGTCGATGTTAAAACTGATTGCATAGTCGAAGTCAATGATGTCTGGCTCAAGGAACTGGGTTATCAAAGGCAGGACATAGTAGGCCGCACGACGCTGGAAATGGGCATCATCCGGCAAGCTGAGCTGCGGGCCAAATTCAATGAAGATCTGGGGCGTGACAAGAAGATAGATCAACTGGAAGTCCGCATCAGGGATCAGGCCGGGGAGGAAGTGATTTTCCTGTTGTCGGCCAGACTGATCAAAATGCATGGCAAGGCCATGTGCATTTTTTCTTTGCTGAATGTGACCAGGCAAGTTCAGGTAGAGCAAGAGATTCGCGAAATGACCGCGCAGCTGGAAGAGCGCGTCAGATTACGCACGCTCAATCTGCAGCAAGCCAATGCCGAACTCGCGGCAGCCATGGAATCATTGCGGCACACTCAGGATGAACTGGTGCGTTCAGAAAAAATGGCGGCCCTGGGTTCACTCGTGGCAGGAGTTGCCCATGAACTGAACACACCGATAGGTAATAGCGTAACAGTGGCCAGTACCCTGCAGGACAAGACCCGGGACCTGGTGCGCGACATCAATGACGGGCAACTCAAGCGCTCAGTGCTTGACCATTATCTCGATAGTGCAACAACCGGCACCGCCTTGCTCATGCGCACGCTCGGCATGGCGCGCGAGTTGATCGGTAGTTTCAAGCAAGTCGCAGTTGATCAGTCAAGCAGCCACAGGCGACAATTTGATTTGAAAGTGGCGCTGGAAGAGCTCATCGTCACCCTGGCACCCATGTATAAAAACACGCCTTACCATCTCGTGACTGAACTGGCCCCCGGCATAGGCATGGACAGTTACCCAGGCCCGCTGGGACAGATCATGACGAATTTCATGACTAATGCATTGACGCATGGATTTGAAGGACGTGAGTCTGGTGAGATGTGTTTGAGCACGCAATTACTGCCTGATGATCAGGTACAAATCATCTTTGCCGACAATGGCATAGGCATGACAGAGCAAATACAAAAACGTGTTTTTGATCCCTTCTTCACGACCAAGCTGGGGCAAGGTGGTTCTGGCCTCGGTATGAATATCGCCTATAACCTGGTGACCGGCGTGCTGGGTGGTGAGATACGGCTGGAGAGCAAGCCAGAGGAGGGAACCCGTTTCATCCTTGTAATTCCCCTGCATGCACCTCAATTAAGTAGCGAAAACGAGAAAACGGCAGGGTGAACCGCATACTTAGTTTCTGAATTTTCAATATCATCCCAGCAAACTGCGTCAGAAATAAATTGTTATTTGATAACATTTTTCTCTATCCTATGCGTTGATATGCTAGTGTTTGCCAATTATTTTGCCTGTATCTGCAATATTCGCCCTTATTGCGCGTCTTCACAGGCATGGAGACTACACATAACCCACCAGAGCTGATGGCTGACCAGAACAAAGACCTTGCTGAAACGGTCAGGCGCGAACGTGGGCGGCTGGGTAGCTTCATACGCAAGCGCGTGGCAGATGCCAGCGAGGCAGAAGACATTTTGCAAGATGTCTTTTATGAACTGGTTGAGGCTTATCGCCTGCCAGAGCCTATAGAACAGGTCGGTGCATGGCTGTTCAGGGTTGCCCGCAACCGCATCATAGACCGCTTTCGCAAGAAAAAAGAAGTCGCCCTGCCTGATGTAGAGGAGGGTAGTGAAGATGAATCCTGGCTCGACAGAGTCATGCCATCTGTAGATGAAGGACCGGAGGCCGCCTATGCACGCAATGTCATGCTGGAAGCTTTGTATGAAGCCTTGGATGAATTGCCAGAAGAGCAGCGCGATGCCTTCATAGGCCATGAAATCGAAGGGCTGAGCTTTAAGGAAATGTCCGCCGCTACTGGCTTGGGCGTTAACACTTTGCTGGCGCGCAAGCGCTATGCCGTCTTGCATCTGCGCATGCGCTTGCAAGACTTATTGGAAGAATTTAATTAAGACTGGAGTTTGATATGTTAATGCGATTTAGAGTATTAAAAATCATGGTGGTAGTGATCGCTGGCATCAGCGCACTGAGCTGGGTAGTCATGATGTTGTGGAACTGGCTCATGCCAGCTTTGTTTGTCGGTGCCCGCAGCATCGATTTCCTGCAGGCGCTGGGTTTGCTGGTGCTCAGTAAAATCCTGTTTGGCGGCATGCGTGGACATGGTGGCTGGCATAAACATGGCGAACACCACTGGCATCGTCGTTGGGAAAAACTGACGCCCGAAGAAAGAGAGAAATTCCAGCACGGCATGTTTGGCCGCAGAAGGCACAGGGATGAAGCCTATGCCCAGGCTTGCCGCCATCATCAGGATCATAACAGCCATAAACCTGAAAATCAGCCTGACAACAAGCCTGAAAACAAGCACGAGCAGGCTTGAAATGCAGACGACAAAGGAAGTGGTTTGCAAACAGGAGCCAGGCGTCATCATCCCTGTCGTCAACTTCAGCAAGTGTGAAGGCAAGGCGGATTGTGTGCCAGTTTGCCCGGAAAACGTCTTTGAAATTCGCCGCATTGCCGCCGAAGACTACAAACAACTGGGCTTGCTGGCACAACTCAAGCAAAGAGTACATGGCATGAAGGTAGCCTATACCCCCAATGCCGATGCCTGCCGCTCTTGCGGTTTATGCGTGACAGCCTGCCCGGAAAAGGCAATTACTTTGCGGCGCTCAACATAACAGAAGCATGCATATTTAAGTAAGGCTCACACGGATGTTTTAAAATAGTCATTTGAGCAGGCGTAGCAGATACCTGCATTCCATCACTCTGCAATACCGGGGAGGAGTATTGATGACTATTGTAATTCGTGAGGCCGGGCCTGCTGATCTTGAAGAGGTCCTGCAGCTTCGCATGCGCCTGTTCGACAAGCTGGTCGATTTTAACAATGGCAAAGGTGTCGATGAAGATTTGTTGCAATCGACCCGCACTTACTTCAGCGATGCCTTGCAAAATGGGGTTTGCAAAACCTGGGTAGCCGAGGCAGATAGACATCTCGTCGCCTGCGGCTCACTCGCCATCTTCATCCGCCCACCGTATCCGGGTAACGTCGCAGGCAAGGATGCTTATCTGCTCAATATGTACACCATGGCAGAATACCGCAAGCAAGGCCTGGCCAGAAAGATATTGCAACAGGCCATGCAGTATGCCCGTGAACAGGGCTTTACAACAATCTGGCTGCACGCCACTGAAGATGGACAGGCTTTATATGCGTCTGAAGGGTTCGAGCCGTCGGCCAAATACATGGAATGGGAAGTCGGGGCGGGAGTGTAAACTTGAGCCAGCTTCCATCAGTGAAAAATGCACAGGCATCTCAGCATCAGTCGCATTACCAGGCGCGCATGCACAGGGTGCTGGAGCATATAGACCGTCACCTTGATCAGCCACTTGATCTGGAGGTGCTGGCCGGGGTCGCGCATTTTTCACCGTATCATTTCCACCGCCTGTTTGCTGCCTGGATGGGCGAACGCCTGGGGGATTATGTGCGTCGTCGCCGTCTGGAAGCCGCAGCATTTCGCCTGTTTGCGCAAGCAGGCACACCCGTGCTGGAAATTGCCTTGTCAGTCGGCTTTGGTTCGGCAGAGGCCTTTACCCGCGCCTTCAAAGACCGGTTTGCTTATACGCCAGCGGCTTGGCGGCAATATCAAATTGATTTGCAGCGTACAAATAGCAAGAATAATCAAGCGGTAAGCAATAATGATCAGGTCCAGTCTTATGCGTCCTTTCATAATGGAGTCTCTTCCAGTTTAAAACAGGTGGCCAGCATGGACGTCAAATTAATACACAGAGAACCAGTCAATATCGCTTATCTGCGCCATATAGGGCCTTATGGGGCAGAGGTAGGCCAGTTCTGGGCAGAGGTTGTGTCACCGTGGATGGCAACACATAATTTGTTCGCAAGGGCGCGCTATGGCATCAGTCACGATGACCCCAGCATTACTGATCCGGCGCTTTGCCGCTACGACGCAGCAGTTGAGCTGCCAGAAAATTCCCCTGTCCCCGGAAATGCCTTGCTGACCAGCATACCCGGTGGAGAATATGCCTCACTGCACTTCGAAGGCAGAAGCACTGAAATCGGTGAAACCTGGGCTGCCCTCCTGCGTGACTGGTTACCTGCCAGTGGCTATCAGATCGATGCCCGACCCTGCTTTGAATACTATTCACCCGAAGCCTGTTTTGATCCGGAAACCGGTATCTTTGACTGTGATATCTGCATCCCGGTTATTCCCCTTTGATATGCCTCGCTGGGGCAGTCTTATGACCTGAGTCAGGTCGCGACAATTCTTTGCATGCACAACGGCACATTGCTGCCGCTGCATTTCTGCATCCATTTTTTGGAGTTCACGAATATGATGTCATTTCTTCGCAACTGCATAGCCTCCTTGATTTTACTTGCTGCAAGCAGCCAATCTGTCATGGCCGCCGGGGCGGAGCACAATCCCTATCCCGTAGGTTTGAAGCTGGTGCAATATGAAGATGCCAGTCGCATGGCCTGGGCAGGTAATAAAGCACGTCCCCTGTCAACGGCAATCTGGTATCCGGCCCAGGCGGGAGCGGTGGAGAAATACTGGAACGTGGCTATCTTCAAGGCGGGCCGCAATGCGATAGATGCACCCATGCTGCACACAGCCGGGAAAATGCCCTTGATCCTGCTCTCGCATGGCACTGGTGGTTCGGCAGCCTCCATCGCCTGGTTTGCCGAGAGCCTGGCAGCACACGGCTATATAGTCGCCGCCGTCAATCACCACGGCAATACCGCGTATGAAGAGCATACCAGGTTAGAAGGCTTTGTCGTCTGGTGGGACAGGCCGCATGATTTGTCAGTGCTCATCGACAAGTTGCTGGCAGACCCCGCTATTGGCCCAGGTATTGATACCCAGCGCATTGCCGTGGCAGGTTTTTCTATCGGTGGCTATACCGCATTGGCCAGTGTAGGTGGCAGGATCAGCTACACGCAATGGCAAGAATTTTGCGGTAAATACGCCACTAACCCAAATTGCACATTTCCACCAGAAGCCAAATTCAGCCATGAAGACTTACAGACGCTGCTTAAAGAAAACCAGCGCGTCAAGGCCGAGATTGCCAGGTCTGGCGCAGACTACAGCGACAGCCGGATCAAGGCCGCCTATGCCATGGCACCTGTCATGGGCAGGGTAGTGACCAAAGACAGCATGGCTGCCATCAAAGTACCTGTGCGCATCGTGGTGGGGGCGGCTGATGATCAGGCTATTCCAGAATTTAATGCCCAGGTCTATGCGGCAAATATTGCTGGCAGCAGCCTGCTGACACTGCCTGCGGTAAGCCACTATGCTTTTTTGGCAGAGTGCAATATGCTAGGCAAATTGGCGGCGCGCCAGGTTTGTGTAGATCCTGCCAGGTTTGAACGCTCTGCCATCCATCAACAAGTAGCAGCAGATGCCAGGAAATTTTTTGAGGATAAGCTGCGGTAGTTTGTGTCCATTTCTGATACCTGGCTAAGCTGATTTAAACGGCAGGGCATGATACAGTTTTCCAAGTCGAATTCTTGATATGAGTCCTGCAATATGATCCCGGTAATATGAGCCCTGTATTTCATTTCAGTTTTGAAAGCCACTGGCGCAGCGCGCCGCTGGCTTATTGGGTGCATCTACCTGTAGCAGGGCAGCCAGACAGTTTTTTACCTGCTGCGCCACCCTGCATACTGCACCGTGGCTATGCAGTTCTGCATGTGGAATTTGAACAGTTTGATCTGGTATTCAGTGCACCTGCACAACTTGATCATTTCATTGCTGTGCTATCGACCAAACCCTTGCCCACATCTGGCCAACTGTCTGCCTTGCGTAAGGCACCGATCGGGCCAAACGGACACTGGCTCAGCCGCCTGCCAGCGGCTTTGAAAGCACCACGCAAGCGGGGCAGACTGGTACGGCTCATCAGCGAGATACGCAGCCTGGTCGTGGATAAGGAAAAGCCCGACAGGTTTGACTGGAAAAACCACGACATCGCATGAAATATCACCAGCCTTCAGCGGCCTTTTGAACGATATCCAACACTTTGGCGACACAGAGCATCAGACCTGCCTTAACGTTCTGGAACTCGTTATAATTGTTTAAATAACCATCGCTGAGGATAATATCGTGTCAGATACCGTTCATCACAAGCATCAAGGTTTTATCTCCCTGCACAGGCTAGAAGGTTTCAGCGACGCCGTGTTTGCCTTTGCCGTGACCCTGCTGGTGGTGTCGCTCGAAGTGCCCAAATCTGCTCATGAGCTGTTCCACCTGATGCACGGATTTATCGCCTTTGGCGTGGCCTTTGTCCTGCTGATGGTCTTGTGGTACCAGCACGGCAAATTTTTCAAGCGCTTCCCGCTGACTGATCTATGGATGATCAGCCTGAATACGGCCTTGCTGTTCGTCATCCTCCTGTATGTCTATCCCTTGAAGTTTTTATTTGCCAGCCTGTTTGACTCATGGATATGGAGAGCCAACAACGATAATTTTTCTTCAGTGTCAGAAATCAGGCAACTGATGGCTATTTATGGTGCAGGCATCATCGCAGTCAATTTTGTTTTTTTTTCTCATGCATAAACATGCCTGGCGCCTGCGTGAGAAATTTAATCTCGACTTTGAACAACTCACTGAATTGCAGTCAGACATCGGGGGCAATCTCGTCAATATGGCGGTTGCAGGTCTGTCAGTATTGATCGTGGCAGTCAGCAACGACAAGGGAACCTGGTCAGGATTTATCTATTGCCTGCTGGGCCCGCTACATTGGTGGAATGGTGCCCGCCATGCAAAGAAAAAGCCGCCAGTTGCTATTGAAGATGCAAGAGATGCAGGCAAAGAGAGAACTAAAGAAGCCCCCAAAGAGGCTTCCAAAGAGACTACGTAAAGTCGTTCCAGAACATTGCTGGTTTAATGCCCGGCACCATCAGGCTTGAAGCGATTTACTATGTGCACAGCCATGCCTTTTGCCAGTTCTTCTTCGCCATAAAAGACATCGCCTATCTCTTCCTTGCGCAAGAGTATGGATTCATCTTCGCTATGCGTGCGCAACAAAACTTCAATGCCAGGGTTGAGGGTGCGGGCAGTTTTTGCCATTTGCCGCACATTCAGGGTGTCTGGTGTTGCCACTACCAGCATCGCAGCATTGGTGATATGCGCCTGTATCAACACTGCTGGGTCAGCAGCGTTACCTGAGACGGCGGCGATGCCTTTCTTGCGCAAATCCTCGACCACTTCACGGTTCTGTTCAGCCACCACATAAGGGATGCCACGCTCATCCATAGCTTGTGCAATACGGCGGCCAACCCTGCCATAACCCACTAACACCACCTGGCCTTCCAGATATTTGCGTTCAGTCGTCATTGGCAATTCAGCGTAAGGGTCTTGTCTCTGATCGAGTTCCCGCGCCAGATCAGAATGCGATAAGGCCCATTTCCTGAGTGGCCCTATCAGCGTGAACAGGAAAGAATTCAAGCCTATGGAAATCAGCACCCCTGCCAGTATCAGGCTCATGCCTTCTTGCGGTAGCAAGCCCAGCGACAAACCCAAACCAGCCAGGATGATGGAGAACTCGCCGATCTGCCCCAGGCTTGCACCTATCGCCAGCGCCGTATTGAGTGGGTAACGCAACAAGATCACCAGCGCAGAAGAGGTAAAGAAGTTACCCAGTATGACAATCGCCACCACGCAAAGCACGCGCAAAGGTTGTGCCGTCAAAATCGCAGGGTCAAATACCATGCCCACCGACACAAAAAACAAAACTGAAAACGCATCACGCAAGGGCAGTGATTCTTCTGCCGCACGATGGCTGAACTCTGACTCACGCATGACCGTGCCAGCAAAGAAGGCACCCAGCGCAAACGACACGCTGAATATCACAGACGCACCATAAGCAATACCAATTGCAGATGCTACGACTGACAGCGTGAACAATTCACGCGAACCCGTACGCGCCACCTGCCACAACAACCAGGGCAAAGCACGGCGGCCAACCACTAGCATCAAGGCAATAAAAGCAGACACCTGCAGCAGGGTTTTGCCTATCGTCATCCACAGTGGCGTCGTACTCGCGACGACCGCAGTCGTGCTGCCCAACACGCCTGCCAATGGTGGCAGCAACACCAGTACCAGCACCGTCACTAAATCCTGCACTACCAGCCAACCGACTGCGATGCGGCCATTCATGGTGTTCAGCAGATTGCGCGCTTCCAGTGACTTCAACAACACCACTGTACTGGCGCAAGCCAGCGACAAACCAAAGATCAATGAACCACCCACACTCCAGGTCCACCACGATGCAATCGCCATACCTACAGCCGTGGTAATCCCCATTTGCAATACCGCACCAGGAATAGCAATACGCCGCACCGCCAGCAAATCAGCGGGTGAGAAATGCAAGCCCACTCCAAACATCAGCAACATCACACCTATCTCTGACAACTGCGATGCAATATGTACATCCGCCACAAAGCCAGGCGTAGTAGGGCCAATCACTATCCCTGCCAGCAAATAGCCAACCAGGGCTGGTACCTTGATTTTTTCGGCGATAAAGCCAAGAACAAGCGCCCCGGCAAAAGCGGCTGCAACGGTAGTAATCAAAGAAATGCTGTGGTCCATTCGGCTCCTTAAATTAAATCACCCGCTTCATCGCGCGTGATAGAGGTTGAAGTGATTGAGTATTCGGACGCCATCATTTGCATGTGGCTTGCGGTAGGTATTGCTGTATTCCGGGTAGCTGAGTAGCAAACACTTCAAGCTATTTGAAGCAGAGCATACTTGGCTTTGTTGACGCAGTGGGAAATACTAGAGCTAATATTGCTGTTGGTCAAGAATATGTATCAGCAGGCAGTGGCTGAAAAATTGCCTGCAGCGAACTTTAAGCTCAGAGTCACTTAATGCATTAGCTTATTTGCTGCTTGCATTCACAGGATCATCCTCTACACGTATGCTTAATTGACCATTCACAATGGACAAAACATAAGTAAATTTTCCGGCTCCAGGCAAAGGCCCTTCGCCGTTACAGTCCCTTGGCCAGGCATGCTTTAAAGTGACGTTTTATTTCGACAGGTGAGATGGAAGCAATCGAGTATCATGGTCGGATGTCAGGCGCAAGAACGCACATAGGCTTTTTCTGTACCCTTACCGCACAATGAAGAGCGTATCTGAGGCTTAAAGTTGTATTGACAATACGATATAATTTTATTCGCATGAAAGTGGCAGAATCTAGTATTTCCCATTTATGACGCATCCTTGAACACCACATTTTGCAGCTTACTGGTGGAAGACGGGTAAGTTGATGCACGCTAGTTAACAAAATTTTTTGACTGTGGAAATAGCCGATGCTCAACCAAAATTTGCCTGAAGATAAAAAATTGATTGACCTCCAGCGCTTCCAGTTATTGGTTGATGCAATTACTGACTATGCGATTTACATGCTGGATATTGATGGCCGCGTGGTAAGTTGGAACGCGGGTGCGCAGAGATTCAAGGGTTACAACTCTGAAGAAATCATTGGCAAGCATTTTTCACAGTTTCATACACCAGAGGACCAGGCCGCCGGTCTTCCCGCGCGTTCTCTCCAGATAGCGGAGACGGAAGGGCGTTACGAGACCGAAGGCTGGCGTGTGCGCAAAGACGGGTCTTATTTTTGGGCAACCGTCATCATCGATGCAATCCGGGAGAATGGCCGGTTACTTGGTTTTGCGAAAATTACCCGCGACATTACTGACCGCAGGAAAGCGGAAGAAGCCTTACGTCAAAGCGAGCAGCAATTTAGCCTGTTAGTGCAAGGTGTGACTGATTATGCGATTTATATGCTGGATAAAGATGGCTATGTCAGTAACTGGAACTCTGGTGCCCAACATATCAAAGGATATCGACAAGAAGAGGTTATTGGCACTCATTTTTCGCGATTCTATACTCAGGAAGATCAGCATAGTGGAGTGCCGCAGCGCGCGCTATTGACTGCAAGGACCGAAGGTCGTTTTGAGCAGGAAGGCTGGCGCGTGAGGAAGGATGGAAGTAAATTCCGGGCTCATGTCGTGATCGATCCTATTTACAATGCCTTCAATGAATTCGTCGGCTATGCCAAGGTTACCAAGGATATTACTGAAAAGTATGAAGCAGCCATCGCTCTGAAAAAAACTGAACTGGCATTACAGCATGCACAGAAGATGGAAACCATCGGTAAATTGACCGGCGGCATAGCCCATGATTTCAATAACCTGTTGCAGATCATCTCAGGTAACCTTCAGTTATTGTCTGCCGAGATTGCAGGTAATCAACATGCAGAAAAGCGGGTCACTAATGCGTTGGCTGGTGTGCGGCGCGGTGCCAAGCTGGCCAGTTATTTATTGTCTTTTGGACGGCGCCAGGCACTTGATCCCAAAGTAGTCAATATTGGCCGTTTTGTGATCGATATGGAGGATATGCTGCAACGTAGCCTGGGTGAGACTATCGAAGTCGAGACTATTCTCGCTGATAACCTGTGGAATACCTTTGTCGATGTTGCGCAAGTTGAAAATGCTTTGCTTAATCTTGCTGTCAATGCGCGCGATGCGATGGAATCCGTCGGCAAGCTGACCATAGAAGCTGGTAACGTCGTACTGGACGAAAGTTATGCACGCACTCACGTAGAAGTGAACGCAGGTGAATATGTGATGCTTGCAGTGTCGGATGTTGGTTCAGGCATGCCACCAGAAGTACTATCCCAAGCATTTGAACCATTTTTTTCGACAAAACCCGAGGGCAAGGGAACGGGTTTAGGTTTGTCCATGGTATATGGCTTTGTTAAACAGTCAGGTGGGCACATCAATATTTACAGTGAGCCGGGTTATGGCACGACCGTAAAATTATATCTTCCCCGTTCGACAGAACAAGAAAGCAAGCTGGCTCTGCAGGTAACAGAAGAAATTATTGGCGGACATGAAACCATTCTGGTTGCCGAAGATGATGAGCAAGTTCGGACTACTGTAATCACGATGCTGAGCACTTTGGGGTATACCGTATTACATGCTGCCGATGCACAGAGCGCATTGGCTATTATCGAGGCTGGCGCCAAAATTGATCTTCTTTTTACCGATGTTGTCATGCCAGGACCAATGCGTAGTCCTGAGCTGGCGCGCAAAGCCCGCGAGCATTTGCCAAATCTGGCAGTATTGTTTACATCGGGCTATACACAAAATGCTATCGTGCACGGAGGGAGGCTTGATGCAGGCGTGGAATTGCTAAGCAAACCGTATAGCCGCGAAGCGCTCGCCCGCAGGATCAGGTCAGTAATTGCTAATAATGCCAATAAGCATTAGTTGCAATAAGCATTAGTTGCAATAAGCATTCGTCGCAACAAGCATTAATGGCAAGGGCCATGAAATAGTTAACATCAAGCTCTGGTTACTTGAAAACTCTTGAAGTTTATTTCTCCGTCAGGATGAGAGCTTAGACAAAGCGATATCAATTCTGCGCAAAAACTTATCTTTGGCTGCACTTATTTCCATATCCGACATTGACGGCAACCTGCTAATCAGTTTGTCGAGTTCATCTTTAAAGTCAGCACTGCTTACATGTTTGATGTCGGAGGGATTTTCGGTGATTTTCTTTCCCATGATTATTCCTGTTTATTGAACCTCAGCCTCATGAATAGCTTGGCACTTGACTATCATTATGTGCTTATCTTCGAGCATACCTCGCTCATTCAGCATCAAGATGCAAAGCGACATGCACAGCGGCAACAGTAACGTATATAGCCATTCCCAAGTTTTTCAATCACACACAGTTTTTCAGCTGGAAAAATACATGGTTCGCAAGTTTCTGCGGTGTTCTTCCAGTTTTTTCATATGGATATGGTGGGTTGTAGAAGTCAAATTTTTCGATTTCTTAGCGTTACCCATGTCTGTCACCGTCACAACTGGAGTGACCAACTGATCATTCAGTGCAGAAATGTTTTGATTTTTAGTTGAAAAATAGAAACCGAAAAAATTTTTCATGATGACTCCTCTGAAATATGGGATGGCTGAATAATATTGTGTCCAGGAACAAAAACCAGCGAGTAGCTAGTGGTACCCCCAGTAACAACAATATTGCGAAAGAGATGTCATCATAATTAGAATTGATCTTACAAAGAACAGGACAACAGCGACCCGCTTTGTAGGAGATATCCTACCGCTACTCCATATGCATTTTCTTCATCAGATTATGCATATTTCATGTGTTTCCCTCCGCAAAAAATATTTTCACACTCATTTGAATTGATTTCAGCTTTGCTCTGAAATTGATAGAAGTATGGTGCATTTCTGCTATGAAATGCCTTGTTGTGTCTGCATTTTTTCAACGTAAAAAATAGTGATTAGTTTATTAGTAATTTTAATAATTTTCTCGGTCTGACCCTAGCTGCGTGTTGGTTACCGCACAGATGCAACGGATCAATTTTCTTAATCTATCGCTACTTGTCCACTTGGACTTAAACGGGAGAAATGAATGGGACGAATACTCAATACCATCGGCGTTACTTCATTACTGGCTCTGGCTACTTTGCCGGGTACTGGATTTGCAGCTGATCCTGTACCGGTAGTGACACAAGGTAAAGCCGCATCAAATGTGGATAACACTGAGATCAATAACCGCGACAAAAATGCCGCGAACAAAACGCCGGAAGATCAGTTCAATACGCAAGAAGATCGCCAGGTACTGGCAGCCGTCAGACGGTCAGTCGTTGGCGACAAATCACTGTCAGTCTTGGCACACAACGTCAAGATTATGGTGAATGCAGGTGCGGTCACTTTACGTGGACCAGTCAAGACGGCAGACGAGAAAGTGAAAGTTGAAAAAATTGCTCAGACTGTCAAGGGCGTCACTTCTATCAATAATTCGCTGGATGTGAAAACAAATTAAACAGGAAAAACAGACAAGCAAATAGGGATGTGAGCAAGTCTGCTAGTTAGCTATATCAGCGCTAAAAAGTAGGAAACAAAGTAAGAAACTACGTACGCAATTTACACCACCAAAGGAGTTCATATGACAACCGCAATTTACTGTATCGCAACAAACCGCGTTCAAGCTGAAAACATCGTCGATAATCTGAAACTTGCAGGATTCCCAAGTGGCGATATCTCTGTCCTGTTCCCTGATCAGACTGGTACACGGGATTTTGCGCATGAGCAAAATACCAAATTACCTGAAGGTGCAGCCACGGGTGGCGTTGCAGGCATGGGCGTAGGTGCCATCCTGGGCTGGTTGACAGGCATTGGCACGCTGGCTATCCCTGGTGTTGGTCCTTTCATTGCTGCTGGCCCTATCATGGCTGCATTGAGCGGTGCTGCACTGGTTGGTGCGGCAGGCGGCATCATTGGTGCCCTGGTCGGTCTGGGCATTCCTGAATATGAAGCAAAACTGTACGACGGCAAAATCCGCGGCGGCAACATTCTGATCTCTGTCCATACAGACAATTCTAATGAGGCTTCGAATGCAAAGGACATTTACAAAAAGGCTGGCGCTGAAGATATCAACTCCACATCCGAGGCGAGTGTTTCTTAATTTCCTGCCAGAGTAAGTGAGTAGTGACATCGTAAAAACGGACTGCTCAGATAAACAGAGCAGTCCGTTTTTTGCCTATCATCCCCATTTTTTTGTAGATTGCCTACCATGCCTAAGACCAAGACAGCCGCAGCAAAATCAGAAATAAAAGAAACAAAAAACCTGACTTCCGCCTCCATCGGCAATGGAGGGGAACTACATCAGATTGCAGGAAAAACACATCCACAATTGACGACAAATCAGGGCGTCGTTATTGCAGATGACCAAAATTCTTTAAAAGCCAGCGTCAAGGGCCCGACCTTGCTGGAAGATTTTATCCTCAGGGAAAAAATTACTCATTTTGATCATGAACGTATTCCAGAACGTATCGTCCACGCGCGCGGCACGGCTGCGCATGGCTATTTTGAGCTCACACATTCGCTGGAGAAATATACGACCGCCAAAATCCTGACTGAAGTAGGGCATCAAACTCCAGTGTTTACCCGCATTTCCACAGTTGCTGGTGGCTCTGGTTCTGTGGATACACCACGGGATGTACGCGGCTTTGCGGTCAAATTTTATACCTCTGAAGGTAATTGGGACTTGGTGGGTAATAATGTACCTGTGTTCTTTATCCAGGATGCTATTAAATTCCCCGATCTTGTCCATGCCGTGAAAATGGAACCTGACCGTGGCTTTCCGCAAGCTGCTACAGCGCATGATACCTTCTGGGATTTTATTTCACTGACGCCAGAAGCCATGCACATGGTGATGTGGATCATGTCAGACCGCACCTTGCCAAGATCCTTGCGTATGATAGAAGGTTTTGGCGTACACACTTTCCGGCTGATTAACAAGAGTGGTGAATCGACTTTTGTCAAGTTCCACTGGCGTCCAAAAGCAGGCTTGCAATCGACGGTTTGGGATGAAACAGTCAAAATTGCCGGTGCTGATCCTGATTTCCACAGACGTGATTTTTTTGAAGCTATCACTACAGGCGATTTCCCTGAATGGGAATTGGCGGTACAGTTATTTACGCAGGAAGAAGCAGATCAGTTCCCGTTTGATCATCTTGATGCGACCAAGCTCATTCCCGAAGAATTGGTACCACTGACTGTAGTAGGGCGCATGGTGCTTGACAGGTGGCCAGATAATTTCTTTGCAGAGACTGAGCAAGTGGCATTCTGCCCATCCCATATCGTTCCCGGTATCGATTTTTCGAATGACCCCTTATTGCACGGGCGTTTATTTTCTTATCTGGATACACAATTGTCCAGGCTGGGTTCGCCCAATTTCCATCAGATTCCTGTCAATGCGCCGAAGTGCCCATTCGCCAATCACCAGCGTGATGGACATATGCAAATGGGACGCCCTGTAGGCAGGGTCGCCTATGAGCCGAATTCGCTGGCAAAGGATGCGCCACGTGAGCAGCCTGCAACAGGTTTTACAAGCATGGCAGAACCTGTGGCTGGTGATAAAGGCCGTATCCGTCCTGAAAGCTTCGCCGATCATTATAGCCAGGCACGTCAATTTTATGCCAGCCAGAATGCAACTGAACAAGCGCATATAGTTTCAGCACTGGTCTTTGAATTATCAAAAGTCGAGCACGCGCATATACCTGCAGCCATGGTCGGCCATATGCGGCATATCAATGAAGACCTCGCGCAGCGCGTCGCTGCCGGACTGGGCCTCAAGAACTTGCCAGCCGCGCCAGCTACTCACGCAGAGATACAAGACTTGCCTGAGTCCCCAGCTTTGGGATTGATAGATAAAATGAAGGATACCCTGACGGGCCGCGTAGTTGGTATTCTCATCGCCGACGGTTCAGATGCCAGGATACTGGACAAAGTCAAAGCGGCTGTTGAAGCGGCAGAGGGTAAGTGCAAAGTTGTTGCTCCGCGCATCAATGGCATACTTTTATCAGATGGCAAAGAAGCCAAGGTGGATGGCCAACTGGCAGGTAGCCCTTCAGTTATCTTTGATGCTGTCGCTATTATTTTGTCTGATGCATCGGCAAAAAAATTGGAACGGGATATGGCAGCGAAAGGCTTTGTCAGTGATGCCTTCAGTCACTTGAAAGCAATAGCTTATGATGCGGGCGGCGAAGTGTTGTTGACTGCGGCAGGCATTGATAAAGACGATGCTGTCATATCGACAGATCAATTGAAAAACTTCATCGCTGCCGCAAAAACACGCTTATGGGTTCGCGAAGAATTCGTGCGGCCACCTCTATAAACTGCCTGAACGGCAAAGGCACTGGTGAACAAGAAAAAGCCTGATGCATAGTGATTGCATCAGGTTTTCTCTTTTTATTTTTATCGCATTACGCTTGATTCTGATTTACTTGCGACAAAAAGAAACGCAGCATTTCCCGGCTGGCATCCGGCCCCGCTGCATCGGTAAAACTACCTTGACTATTACCGCCCGACCAGGCGTGGCCAGCGCCATGGATGACCCATTGTTCGGCAGGTGCAGGTTTTGCGCCAGCTTGTTGTGAAGAAGCATTTTCAGCGTAGCGCGTGCGTGTATAACGCCGGCCAAGCTTGCCGTTACCGTCTTCTTTTTGGGCTTTCAATGCGCTTGACTGCTTGCTGTCCAAATATCGTGTCATGATGCGGTCAGCATTTTTGCTACTGACAGTATGATCCTGATCGCCGTGAAAGACGATGATAGGCACGGCGTTTCCTGCAACCGGTTTTTTCATCTGATTTGCTGCGCCACGCATCGCCGCCATTGCTGATGGCAAATCACTGGCTGCGCCAAATGGCAGGCCAGAATGGATGCCAACTGCGGCATAGAGCTCAGGATAGGCATCTGCCATGATGGCTGCCATGGCACCACCCGCTGACATACCAGCGATAAATACGCTGCCTGCATCGACATGATAGTTGGCCATGATGTCACGGGTGATGCCTGCGATCAGCGAGGGTTCGCCCTGGTCGCGCTGTTGATCCATCGCCTTGAACCAGTTCCAGCATTTCGATGAGTTGGCTCCGTGGTCCTGAGCAGGATAAACGACCAGGCATTGCTGTTGTTCTGCAATCAGGTTCATGCCCGTGCCGGTCGCAAAATCATCTGGCCCTTGCGTGCAACCATGCAGCATGACGATCAGAGGTAATGCTTTTCCTTTATCGCCATTGTAGCCGGAAGGGATATATAGTTTGTAGCTACGTTTGCCGTGTGCATTGACATAACTGCCGCTAACAAAACGGCCGACATCTGCCTTGCCATTTTTCTGCGTTTGCGACACATCGGCATCAATGATGTCTGCCATGTATCTTGTATTAGCTGATGGCGGGACTGGCCTTTTTTCAGGAGCTGGGTTGATATCATGTAAAGACGGCTCTTGCGATGTGTCGCCTTGTCGCCCAGGCGCAGGCTTAGCATGGCTATCTGTCTTTGCCATGCCAGGCAAGTGATCATTCAGGGTGCGTTGTATCAGTTCTGTGACGGCGGTTAATTTTTGCAATTGCTCCGGATTCATGCTGTTCTGGGCAGGTAGAGCAAATGCCTGTGCATCGCGCCAGGACAGGCTGGCCTTGCGTATGTGGGCCAGCAAATTTTGATTGAAATTCATGTGGTGCTTTCAGTGTGCATATGAAATAGCTTACGGAATGGCTTGAAGAATGACGCGAGGAATAGCGGCAATGCTTAATTGTTCATTGTTCATTGTTAATTGATGCGGTCTGCAAGGGCTGCCTTCACCGCGCTGCTGGCCTGAAATGCTCCCAGCACAGAGATGGAGGCGATGCTTGCAACTGCGAGTTCAGGGCTGACATCCGCCGCAATGCTGGCTAAACCCAGCACCTGTATTTGCAAATGCTCGCCAGCATCCCGCACGGCTTCAAGATCGGCACGGGTGTAATGCTGCATGCCTAGTACCAGACTCCTGCGCGTGACGGTCTGGCGTATAACTTCAGCATGCGTCAGCAATTGATTGCGTATCGCGGTACGTATCAGATCGGTACGATTGGAATAAAAACCTTCCTGCACCAGCAGATCTACCTGACCCAGATCAACCAGACCAAGATTGATCGTAATTTTTTCTGTATCGCTGGCCTTGGGCCGTATATCGGTAACGCTCATGGCATGCCTTTTTTGTATTTACTTTAGATTTTGCTTGTAATTAGCATCCATATGGATGGTAATTGGATGTTTAATGGAGTATATCAATGGATTTTATAATGTAAAGCTTTAATTGCAGCGACAAGAATCCCTGCTTTTTGTCCTACATGGCTTGGGGGCTGAGGCTTACTCGCATTTACAGGTACAGGTTTTAAGATGGAATCTACCTGTTCTCTTCTGTGTGACTGATTTTTTACTGAATTTGCAACAGGTATTTCTTCAGACTATTTTTTGATTAATTAGCCGAAAACCTAGGTTCATCAACGACACCATCAACGACATCATTAACGACATTGAAGGAAACATCATGCGTACTGCAACTCCTGCGGCAAAAGCCAAATCTGTAAAAATCCCTGCCGTTGTTCTCCCCAAGAAAACCAAAGGCGCTAAAGCGCAAGATGCAGTCAGCCTGCTCAAGCAAGATCATAAAAACGTCAAGGCATTGTTCAGCAAGTTTGAAAGCCTGGGTGACACGGCATTGGTGAGCAAGAAAAAAATTGCTCACCAAATTTGCCTGGAACTCACCAAGCATACAATTGCTGAAGAAGAAATCTTTTATACAGCCGTACGCGAAGCGACGACGAATACCGACGATATGCTGGATGAAGCCACTGTTGAACATGCTGCCGCCAAGGATTTGATTGCCCAGATATTGAGCATGGAACCAGGTGACGATCTCTATGATGCCAAAGTCAAGGTATTGTCAGAACAAATTGAGCATCATGTGAAAGAAGAGGAAACAGAGATGTTTCCAAAGGCAAAAAAAGCAAAACTTGATCTGGTTTCTTTGGGTGAAGCGATACAGCAACGCAAGGACGAGATTACTCTGCCATCCCTGCAGTAACGACGCATGTTCTGGGCGCGGGACTGTAAAAATCTTTCAGCCTCGCGTTTCAGACCAGCGCTGCAGCATGTTGACGATGAACAGCGCAAATCATCAGACGCAGACTTGTCACACTATAGCCAGCGATATTGCCAGACTTCTGGCATCACACTAGCCGTCTATGCCAGTACCAATATGGCTTCGCCGGGTCAGATCAGGATTAAAGCCTGACAGCCAGTTCAATTTCCAGCCTGAGCATACAAGGGCGGTACTCATGGTGTAAATCAAAAAATTTCAGGATAATTATGGATTTTCAATCAGCCTTTCAATCAACCATCAATACGCATTTTCTCGACATTCCACTGATTAGCTGGATTACTGCTTGCGGCGTTGCCGTTTTTGCTTATTTTGTCATGCATGCCTTGATAGGTTTTTTCAAACGCAGGCTGCTTGCAGATCATGAGCCCGGTAACGGACAAATTGGAGAAAATGGGCATGAAAGTGCGCATGTTGCAAGGCTAGTGCCGCAAATCCTGGGTAGTACAAGCAATATTACACTGGTGATTACCTCTGTATTGATAGGCGTAGCCGTGCTTGATTTGCCCGCGCGCTGGAGTGACCGTGTCAATCATTTGTGGTTTCTGGCATTTGGCTTGCAACTCGCTTTGTGGATCAATAAAACCGTCAAGGTATTGAGCAAACGTTACTTTACATCGGTCGCGGAAGATGGTGCGCCAGTCAACCGTGTTTCGCATACTGTCATTGTATGGGCCTTGCAATTTGTATTGTGGGTGGTTTTTTTGCTGGCCATGTTGTCAAACGTGGGTATCAATGTATCTGCCTTCATTGCCAGTTTGGGTATAGGCGGTATTGCCATCGCGCTGGCGGTACAAAATGTGCTGGGTGACTTGTTTGCCTCTCTGGCGATTGCGGTCGATAAACCTTTTGAAGTGGGCGACGCGATCAATATCAATGGCATCTCTGGCACGGTCGAGCATGTAGGTTTGAAAACCACGCGCTTGCGTGCCGATAGTGGTGAACAGATTGTTATTGCCAATGCTGATTTGCTGAAAAATACCATACGCAATTTCAAGCGCATGAAAGACCGGCGCGTGCAATTAGTGGTCAAGGTCGCATCAGATACGCCGCCTGATGTACTGGAGCAGGTTCCACCCATGTTACGCAACATAGTCGAAGAGCAGCCAGAAGTGCGTTTTGACCGCGCCCACCTGAAATTATTCGACCGAAATTCCATCGAATTCGAGGTCATTTATTATGTGCTCAAACCAGAATATGGGCTGTACATGGACACGCAGCAGGCGGTCAATTTAAAGATTATGCGGGAACTGCTTGCGAGAGACATTTCTTTCTCTGATCCGGTACAAAAAATCAAATATCTGAATGTGGCAGAGATTGAAAAAATCGAAACCAGCGAAACCCGTGAAACCCGCAAGCCTCAGCAAGCCAGTCAGATAAAATTGTCGCGCCAGCTTTGAGCGGCTTATCAAGAATAAAAGGCGGCGCAAGCGGGCTACCCCGATGCCCGCTTCAACATTTCCGCACTTCTATCTCTACAAGGAAATTTATTGCGGAACTTTGTCGTTTTTACATCCATCTTCCACGCTAGTTGCCAATACAGCAAATTCGCGTTAACCTTGACACCCAATACATGTTAAACGCTTAGAGCTAATTACTCATGTCCCGCAGATGTACATGTTGTCCGGTAAGGATAGCGCTACAATGTTGCTGCTTACCAATTTCCAGGACCGAGTATGTCCCCGACACCGAATGACAATGCAGATGCTTCTGGCGTTCCTGTGAACAACCATCCACAGTGGGCGTTCATTGGCAGCGGGACGCCTATGCGCGATGCGGTCAGGGCGTTTGACTGGTCCAGAACAGAACTTGGCCCTATCAACAACTGGCCCGCAGCCTTAAAAACCACGGTGGCGATCGTCATGAATTCTGTGCACCCCATGTTTTTATGGTGGGGGCCAAAACTGATCCAGATATATAACGATGCCTATGTACCGAGCTTCGGTGTCGGAAAACATCCAGCTGCATTAGGTCAGGCAGGGGAGGAATGCTGGCAAGAAATCTGGCCTGTCATCTGGCCGCAGATAAGCCATGTCATGAATGGTGGCGAGGCCCACTGGTATGAAGATAATCTGGTCCCTATCTGGCGCAATTCGCGCATGGAAGATGTGTACTGGACTTATACCTATACACCTGTCTATGGCGACGATGACCGTATTGCCGGCACGCTGGTCGTGTGCACCGAGACTACATCGCGGATTCTGGCTGAACGCAGGCAACGTAGCTTGTCCACCCTGACAGAGCGACTGACGTTTTGCAAAAGCCGCGAGGAAATATTTGAGATTGTCAGTGCTGTAGCTGCCGAGAATACTGCCGACATTCTGGCCGTGGCCGTCAATCAGGAAGATGCCGCCAGCCTAAACAAGGACACGCATTTCAGTATTCATGCGCTTGAACTCCATTTCCATCATGATTGCTCACTGACTTTTGAATTGTCGCAGCGCTTGCCGTTTGATGCTGCTTACAGCAAATTCCTGCATGAATTTACTGCTGTCGTTTGTCGTGCGCTCACACATATGGAAAGTTTGCTGGCCCGTGATTTTGCGGCGGCTGAAAGAGATCGCCTGCTTTTCGATGCTCCTGTAGGAACAGCCATCATGCTGGGGGATGACCTGGTTTTTCAGCTGGCTAATCCTATTTACTGCAAAATCATTGGCCGCCCGGAAGTGATGGTGGTGGGACGTAGTTTTGATCAGGTTTTCCCGGAATTGCTTGACTCGGAAGTACGCGCAAGATTCAAGCAGGTTTTCAGGGACGGCAGTCCTTTTGTATCTGAAGAAACCAAAGTACGTATCAGTTTATATGGCGGTGAACCTGAAGACCGCTATTATATTTACAACCTGGCACCGATACGCCGTGTCGATGAAAAGGTGCATGGCTTGATGGTCATTGCGATTGACATTACATCCCAGGTGCTGGCCCGTACAGAGATCGAACGCTTGAATGACAATCTCAATGTCACTTCCCGCGCCAAGGACGAGTTCCTGGCAATGCTGGGCCATGAACTGCGTAACCCCCTGGCACCAATAGTGACTGCGCTTGAGTTGATGAAAATGCGTAACCCTACTGTCACCAAGGAGCAGGCTGTTATCCAGCGACAGGTCGATCATCTGGTGCGCCTGGTCGATGACCTGATGGATGTTTCAAGAATAACCAGCGGTAAGGTACAGCTCAGGATGGTCGCAAGCAATCTGCGCGACGTGATGAATAAGGCATTGGAGATGGCCAGCCATTTGCTGGAGAAAAAAAATCACCATCTGACGCTCGATGTCGCACCCATTACCTGGGTAGGCGACCCTGCACGTCTGGCCCAGGTCGTCGCTAACCTGCTGACCAATGCGGCAAAATATACGCCCGATGGTGGTGAAATTTCATTAGTGACTTATCACAAGGACGATGAAGTCAAGATATGTGTCAGCGACAATGGCGTTGGTATTTCTGCCAGTCTGATGCCAAATATTTTTGATCTTTTCGTGCAAGGTGGCAGGAGTGTAGACCGGTCTGATGGCGGTCTGGGAATAGGTCTTTCATTGGTCAGCAATCTGGTGCAGCTGCATCATGGCAGTGTACGGGCCGAAAGCCCGGGTGAGGGTTTGGGAAGCAGCTTTACCATTAGTTTGCCACATAAGCTGACGGTGGAAGTAGCAGAGCCTCAAGAAAAGCAGGCTCATGTACCCTCCGGTACCAAGGCGCGTATTCTCGTTGTGGATGATAATCGCGATGCTGCTGATTCCCTGCTTGAATTGCTTTCAGCCATGGGGCATGAGGTCAGGGCAGTCTATGATCCTGTACAGGCACTGAACGAAGTAAAACTCGAGATGCCGGAGTTTGCCATTCTTGACATAGGCTTGCCAGGCATGGACGGTTATGAACTTGCCAAAGCCATTCGTGAATTACCCGGTGGCAGCACAATACGGCTGATTGCATTGACTGGTTATGGGCAGCAGCATGATAAAGAACGCAGCCAGAGCGCAGGTTTTAATGCACATATGATCAAGCCTATAGAGCTTGATTATTTAGAACAGTTTATTGCGGCAAACGGGGCAAGTGAATCGTAGGTGCTTGTAGGGCTTGTCCGACAATATTTTAAGATTTCACTGCTATGGAATAATCATTTTTGCAAGTACCATTTCATCAGTGAACAAGATGGCTTAACACTAGGATGGCTTAACACTATTGCCGCAGCAGTCACGGCAACAGCCACTAAGTATGCGGTCTCTTTTAAAATAAGCAAAAATAAAATAATTACTTATATCGCTCTGACCTGGATGTGCAGTGGAGGCGCTGACAGAGCGATTACTGACAGAGCGATTACTGACAGAGCGATTCAGCTGAGATAAATAATAATGATAAATTCAATCCCCGAGAATGGACATGAAACCTCAGCCGGTACTGAAACCGGCAGTCAGGTAGAGTCAGGTTTGCATATTCTGGTTGTTGAAGACAACCCGGATTTGCTGGAAATGCTTTGCGAAATGCTGGACTTGATTGGCCATCATCCTATTCCAGCAGGTAGTGGCGAAAGGGCTTTGGAATTGCTACAGGAACGATCGTACGATGTGTTGTTGACAGATATTAATTTACCCAAGATGTCAGGTGTTGCACTTGGCAAGCAAGCGGTAGAAGATGCGCCGGACATGCATATTATTTTTTCATCCGGTCATGGTGCACATATACAAACCTATGTTAATTTCCCATGCCATGTATTGACCAAGCCTTTTGAGTTGAGTCAAGTTCAGCAAATTCTGGATGGATTTACGCGCAGGACCTGATGGTCAATCACGGCTCCGCCATTGTCCAGGGCAGAAAAAGCCGGGCTTACGTCACCAGCTTGCCCTGATTTCCGGTGATTTCTCAGCCAGCTTGCAGCGCTTCTATGACGAGTATGAGTTGCTGCAGCTTTAATGGCTTCACAAAGTGAGAGTCAAAGCCAGCTTCTGCCGTCAGGCGATGGTCTTCTCTGAGGCCATAGCCTGTTAACGCAATAAGGTACATGCTGCCGGTGTCCTTGTCAGCACGCAAATGCCTGGCCACTTCGTAACCATCCATACCGGGCAAGCCGATATCAATAAGGGCAATGCAAGGTTTTTCTTCTTTAGCCAGGATAATTCCTTCTGCTCCGGTAGCTGCCTCCAACACCTCGAAACCGTGCGCCTTCAATAATTGCGACGTCATTTCCCTGGCATCTTCATTGTCTTCAATCAGCAGCAGTTTTTTAGTTGTTTTCAGCCGTCGAATCTCTTCATGTTCAGCCAGGAGATCGCCTTGTGTAGCCTGTGGTAATACGATAGAGAAAGTGCTGCCTAAATTTTCGCCTTCGCTAAACACAAGAATATCGCCGCCATGTAATTCGACTAATTGCTTGACCAGGGCCAGCCCTATACCCAGGCCTCCTTTAGCGCGATCCAGAGAGTGCTCTCCCTGGACGAATACATTGAAAATCTGTGGTAACAAGTCTTCTGCAATGCCTATGCCAGAGTCGCTGATGATCAGGCTGACTTTGCCATTCGAAAGCATATTTTTGATAGTAATCTTGCCGCCAGCAGGCGTATATTTGATGGCATTGTCCAGCAAATTAGTAATGATTTGCTCTGCGCGGGTGGGATCTGCATCTATCCACGTGTCGATAGGGTCAATCGTCCATTGGTAACTATCGACAGGGCGACTGGCTCTGAGGCTATCGAGGCAGGACATGACAACTTCCGCAAGATTGACGGCAGTTTTGTCGAGTACGATTTTACCGGACATCACTCTCCCCAAATCCAGCAAATCATCGACTATGCGTGTCAGATGCTGTGATTGTCTGGAGAGAATTTTTTTTGCACGTTCCACACTATCTGCTTTTGCACCCGGAAACCCGATGATGGATGCTGCGCTGGTGATGGCGCTTAAGGGATTGCGCAATTCGTGGCCAAGCATGGCCAGGAATTTATCTTTCGCTTCATTCTGTTCAACAGCTATTTTTCTTTCTTTTATTTCGCGCTGAAGTTTGTCATTGGCAGTCTGCAAATCCAGAGTACGCAAACCAAGAGCATCTGTTTGTGCTTTCAATTCCAGATTTTTTTTTGCCAGCTGCACAAACACTGATACCTTGGCCTGCAACACCTGGGGAATGATGGGCGTAAAAAGATAATCGACGGCACCTTGCTGATAAGCCCTTAATTTATTCAGGTCGTCAGCGAGGAAAGCAGTAATGAAAATAATCGGTATGGAAGAGGAACGGGCGCGCTTATGTATTGCTTCTGCAGTTTCAAATCCATCCATGCCCGGCATATTGACGTCCAGCAGTATTACGGCAAAGTCATCTTGCAGTACGTGACGTAACGCGTCTTCACCAGATTTGGCTGTGACCACGGAACATTGGTTTTCATCAGCCCAAGCCGTGAGCAGACCGCTTAAGGCAAATAAGCTCGCTGTATCGTCATTCACTACCAGAATCTTGGGTCTATATTTTGCTTCCACTGAATTCCTCGCCGCTGCGTTTCCGGTTGGAGACACATTGATCATTATATAAATGCCGAATTGTCACAAATCCTTAAATTTGCAGTAAATTATGTCACCGTATTTCATTTCACGGAAAGAAAAATTACGTGAATGCCACTGAAAATTGTTTGCAGCTTTTCAATATTGCTCTCGTCGTTGCTTTCATGGTCGTTTTCATTGTTTACAGCACTGCAAAATACATGTGTCATTTTGATATTTTCAGACATTCCTTGCATCAGTATCAGTCAAACGCCAGCGAAGATACTCAGAGATAGTATCTTGCACCGTTTGCTACCAATCTCATCGCTTAAAAGGCCAGAATGAACACGCTAACTGACATTTCAGAAACACTTGATCCCAAGCTATTACTCGCCGCATTGACTGCGCTCAAGAAGGGTGATTTCTCGGTTAAGATGCCTTCTGACCTGACTGGCCTCAACGGCAAGATCGCTGACACCTTAAACGAGATCATCGAAAACAGCTCGCATATGACCCAGGGCATCCTGAATGTCAGTCAATTGGTGGGCCAGGAAGGGCGCTTGCTGCAACGTGCTTCATCCGTGCGCGCAGAGGGCGACTGGGGCACTATCGTCAATTCTGTCAATTCCCTGATCGACGATCTGGTCCGGCCCACGACGGAGATGGCCAGGGTCATCGGCGCCGTGGCAAAGGGTGATCTTTCTCAAAGCATGGCGCTGGAAGTCGATGGACGGCCTTTGCAAGGGCAATTCCTCAGTGCTGCGACGACAGCAAACACCATGGTGAGCCAGCTCAGTTCTTTCGCATCAGAAGTAACCCGGGTGGCGCGCGAAGTTGGTACTGAGGGCAAGCTCGGTGGACAGGCAAATGTGCCCAGTGTGGCGGGTATCTGGAAAGACTTGACTGACTCGGTCAACTCTATGGCGGGTAATCTGACATCGCAGGTGCGTAATATCGCCGATGTAACGACAGCGGTAGCGAATGGCGACTTGTCCAAGAAAATCACGGTCGATGTACGCGGTGAAATTTTGCAGTTGAAAGACACTATCAACACCATGGTCGATCAGTTGCGTTCGTTCGCATCCGAGGTTACGCGGGTAGCGCGTGAGGTGGGTACTGAAGGCAAGTTGGGCGGGCAGGCGTATGTGCCGGGTGTGGGTGGCACCTGGAAAGATCTGACAGATAACGTCAACTTCATGGCATCCAATCTGACCGGGCAGGTGAGGAATATCGCCGAAGTCACCACGGCAGTGGCAAATGGTGACTTGTCCAAGAAAATCGCGGCCGATGCCAAAGGCGAGATCTTGCAATTGAAAGACACCATCAACGTCATGGTAGACCAGCTCAGCTCGTTTGCATCTGAAGTAACGCGGGTGGCGCGTGAAGTGGGTACTGAAGGTAAGCTAGGTGGCCAGGCGCAGGTAAAAGGTGTGGGTGGTACCTGGAAGGATTTGACTGACTCTGTGAATTCCATGGCGGGTAACCTGACTGATCAGGTACGTAATATCGCCGAGGTAACAACAGCGGTGGCGAATGGTGACTTGTCCAAAAAAATCACGGTCGATGTTAAAGGCGAGATTCTGGAACTCAAAAACACCATCAACGTCATGGTGGATCAGTTGAACTCATTTGCGTCAGAAGTAACCCGCGTTGCACGTGAAGTGGGTACTGAGGGTAAATTGGGCGGGCAGGCCAATGTGCCAGGCGTGGCAGGTACCTGGAAGGATCTGACCGACTCGGTCAACTCTATGGCGGGTAACCTGACTGGGCAGGTGAGGAATATTGCCGACGTGACGACGGCGGTGGCGAACGGTGACTTGTCGAAAAAAATTACCGCCGATGCCAAGGGTGAGATTCTGGAATTGAAGAATACTATCAACGTCATGGTGGATCAACTGAGCTCGTTCGCGTCAGAAGTAACGCGGGTGGCGCGTGAAGTGGGTACAGAGGGTGAACTCGGTGGCCAGGCGAATGTACCTGGTGTTGCAGGTACCTGGAAAGATCTGACCGATTCGGTTAACTCCATGGCGGGTAACTTGACGGGGCAGGTGAGGAATATTGCTGATGTGACGACGGCGGTGGCGAATGGTGACTTGTCGAAAAAGATTACCGCCGATGCCAAGGGTGAGATTCTGGAATTGAAGAACACCATCAACGTCATGGTGGATCAGCTCAGTTCGTTCGCGTCTGAAGTAACGAGGGTGGCACGTGAGGTCGGTACCGAAGGTGTATTGGGCGGCCAGGCGAATGTGCCCGGCGTTGCTGGTACCTGGAAGGATTTGACCGACAACGTCAACTTCATGGCATCCAACCTGACAGGGCAGGTACGTAACATCGCTGATGTGACGACAGCGGTGGCAAAAGGTGATTTGTCGAAGAAAATCACGGTCGATGTCAAAGGTGAGATTCTGGAACTCAAAAACACCATCAACGTCATGGTGGATCAGCTCAGCTCGTTTGCGTCAGAGGTAACACGCGTTGCGCGTGAAGTAGGTACTGAAGGCAAGCTCGGTGGACAGGCCTTCGTGAAAGGCGTGGGCGGTACCTGGAAAGATTTGACCGATAACGTCAACTTCATGGCATCCAATCTGACAGGTCAGGTGCGCAATATCGCCGAGGTGACAACAGCGGTGGCGAATGGCGACTTGTCCAAGAAAATCACGGCAGACGTTAAGGGTGAAATTCTGCAATTGAAAAACACCATCAACGTCATGGTGGATCAGCTTAGCTCATTTGCATCTGAAGTAACGCGGGTAGCGCGTGAGGTGGGTACTGAAGGTAAGCTAGGCGGTCAGGCCAATGTGCCGGGCGTGGCCGGTACCTGGAAAGATTTGACAGATTCTGTGAATTCCATGGCGGGTAACCTGACATCACAGGTGCGTAATATTGCCGACGTGACGACGGCGGTGGCCAATGGCGATTTGTCCAAGAAAATTACTGTGGACGTACGTGGTGAGATTTTGCAGTTGAAAGACACCATCAATACCATGGTGGATCAGCTTAATTCCTTCGCGTCTGAGGTGACTCGTGTCGCGCGGGAGGTGGGTACTGAAGGTCGTCTGGGTGGTCAGGCGAATGTACCCGGTGCTTCCGGCACCTGGAAAGATTTGACGGATAACGTCAATTTCATGGCATCCAACCTGACAGGCCAGGTGCGCAATATTGCCGACGTGACGACGGCGGTGGCGAATGGCGACTTGTCCAAAAAAATCACGGTAGATGTCAAGGGCGAAATTCTCGAATTAAAAGACACCATCAACGTCATGGTGGATCAGCTCAGCTCATTCGCATCTGAAGTAACGCGGGTAGCGCGTGAAGTGGGGACTGAAGGCAAGCTCGGCGGGCAGGCGCAGGTAAAAGGGGTAGGCGGCACCTGGAAAGATTTGACGGAGAACGTCAACTTCATGGCAGCCAACCTGACTGAACAGGTGCGCGGTATCGCCGGTGTGGTGACTGCGGTGGCGAATGGTGATCTTAAAAAGAAACTGACGGTGGCAGCACAGGGAGAGATTGCTTCGCTGGCAAATACCATCAATGAGATGACAGATACGCTGGCCGTGTTTGCTGACCAGGTAACGACTGTTGCGCGTGAGGTGGGGGTAGAAGGCAAGCTCGGTGGCCAGGCCAGTGTGCCGGGCGCATCAGGCACCTGGAAAGATCTGACCGAAAACGTCAACCAGCTTGCCGCCAATTTATCTACTCAGGTACGTGCGATTGCAGAAGTGGCAACGGCTGTAACTCGGGGTGACTTGTCACGCTCGATTCAAGTGAAAGCACGTGGCGAGGTGTCTGACTTGAAGGACAATATCAATGAGATGATCCGTAACCTCAAAGAGACGACGCAAAAAAATGCCGAACAGGATTGGCTCAAGACCAACCTGGCGCGCTTTACCCGTTTGCTGCAAGGCCAGCGTGATCTGAGTACAGTTACCAAACTGATCCTGTCTGAACTTGCACCGCTGGTATCTGCCCATCATGGCGTGTTCTACATGATGGACTCGAATAACGACGCACCTTTGCTGGAAATGATTGCCAGCTATGGTTACCGCTCCAGCAGCAAGTTGCCAACTTCTTTCTTGCCGGGTGAAGGCCTGGTAGGGCAGTGCGCACTGGAAAAGAGCAGGGTATGGCTGACCAATGTACCGCGTGACTATATCAAGGTGTCATCCGGCCTTGGCTCTGCACCGCCTACCAATATCGTGGTCTTGCCTATCCTGTTTGAACAGCAGGTCAAGGCGGTGATTGAGATTGCTTCGCTGGACAAGTTTACACAAACACATATGGGTTTCCTTGATCAGTTGATGGAATCCATCGGCGTGGTCTTGCATACCATTGAAGCAAATAGCCGTACAGAAAGCCTGTTGACACAATCGCAGTCACTGGCGCAGAAACTGCAACAGACCAACCAGGAACTGGCAGAAAAAGCCAGTCTGCTGTCCGATCAAAATATTGAGGTGGAACGCAAAAATCGCGAAGTGGAACAAGCCAAACTGGCGCTGGAAGAAAAAGCAACGCAACTGGCTTTGTCATCCAAATACAAGTCCGAGTTTTTGGCCAATATGTCGCATGAATTGCGTACTCCACTTAACAGCCTGCTGATCCTGGCCCAGCAACTAAGCGACAATCCGCAGGGCAATCTGTCTGGTAACCAGGTCGAATACGCCAAGACCATTTTCGGCTCTGGCAGTGATTTGCTGACGCTGATCAACGATATCCTTGATTTGTCGAAGATAGAATCCGGCACGGTCACGCTGGAACTCAGTGAATCGCGCCTGCCCATACTGGCGTCTTATGTTGAACGTACTTTCCGCCATATGGCAGAAGCCAAGAACATCAATTTCTCCATCACCCTGGATCAGGGTTTGCCAGCAGCAATCAAGACCGATACAACGCGCTTGCAGCAGATTCTTAAAAACCTGCTGTCGAATGCCTTCAAATTTACTTCGCGTGGCGAAGTGAGGCTCAGCATAGGTGTCGTGCAGTCGGGCTGGACGCCTGATCTTCCGCAATTGAGTCATGCCGATGCCGTGCTGGCATTCTCTGTTGCCGACACCGGCGTTGGTATCGCCAGCGACAAGTTGCAACTGATTTTTGAAGCATTTCAGCAGGCCGACGGTAGTACTGCGCGCAAATACGGTGGTACAGGGCTGGGTCTTTCCATCAGCCGCGAACTGGCACGCCTGCTGGGAGGCGAAATTCGCGTGACCAGTATAGTCGGCAGCGGCAGTACATTTACCCTGTTCTTGCCATACAGCGGCGCAGGTCTGATTAGCCAGACACCGCAACAAAATACGGCGTCAAGCACACCCATGCTCATCAGAGTTCTGGAAGCAACTGCGAGTGCTGAAGGTACGTCACGATCCATGGCTAACGAAGCAGCAACCATGAGCCTGAACTATGCTGAAGGTGAAGCGGCATTTGATGACAGGAATATGATCGCCAGTGGTGACCCCTCTTTATTGATCGTCGAAGATGACAGTCGTTTTTCCGCCATCTTGCTGGCTTTTGCGAGAGAAAAAGGCTTCAAGGGCATAGTCAGCCAAAGCGGTGATGCTGCGCTGACACTGGCCCGTGATTACAGCCCGACCGCCATCCTGCTGGATATAGATTTGCCAGACTGCGATGGCTTCACCGTACTGGACCGCCTCAAGCGCGACCCGGGCACGCGGCATATTCCTGTGCATATTATGTCCAACTCCAATGAGCGTGAACGCGGCTTGCAGCACGGTGCCATTTCTTACCTCACCAAGCCCATCAAGCGCGAGCGACTGGAAGAAGAATTCAACCGCATACAGCAATTCCTTTTCAGAGGAAAACGCAGTTTGCTGGTAGTAGAAGATGAAGACTTGCAGCGTGCCCGCATAGTCGAACTGATAGGCGAGCATGATGTACAGATCACGGCTGTGGAAAGCGGTCAGAAAGCGCTGGAAGCATTGAAGCACACCCATTTTGATTGCATGGTGCTGGACCTGACCTTGCCCGATATTGATGGTTTTGAATTGCTGGAAACCATCAGCAAGGATAAAAAGCTCAGGGACTTGCCGGTCATCATCTATACCGCCAAGGAGTTATCGCGCAAGGAAGTCACCAAGATACGCAAGGTCGCAAAAACCATTGTCGTCAAGGACGCCCGTTCACCTGAGCGGCTGCTGGATGAAACGGCCTTATTCCTGCATCGTTCGCCTGCTGATTTGCCCGAGTTGCAAAGGCGCATGCTGGAAGACATGCATGCATCCGATGGCAGCCTGGCGGGGCGCAAAGTACTTGTCGTGGATGATGATTTGCGCAATATCTTTGCCCTCACGACCGTGCTTGAAAGGCAGGACATGATCGTGGTCTTTGCAGAAAATGGCAGGGACGGTATAGAACTGTTGGAGCAGGACCCTGATATTGAGATTGTCCTCATGGATATCATGATGCCGGAAATGGATGGCTACGACACCATGCGCGCCATCAGGAAAATACCCAAGTTCAAGAGCATGCCCATCATCACCCTGACAGCCAAGGCCATGAAAGGTGATCGGGATAAATGTTTTGAAGCAGGAGCTTCAGACTACATCACCAAACCGGTGGATAGTGCGCAATTGTTGTCATTGATGCGTGTCTGGCTGACCGAGTAAAGCAGGCTGTGATGAACGTATTAAAAGTCGAGGAGATAGAACTCGACATGCTGCTGGAAGCCATCTACCGCTATCGCGGTGATGACTTCCGCGGTTTTGACCGTCAGGTGCTGGCAGATAAATTCAGTGTGGTGATGAAGCAGTATGGGATTAAAACCTATTCTGCATTGCAAGACAGCATCTTGCATGACAGCTCGCACTGGGATGCCGTATTACGCATCCTGTTACTATGCCCGGTTGCACTGTTTGATGAGCCGCAGCGGCTGCAATTCTTGCGCAATCAATTATCGCCATGGCTGCGTTCACATGCTCATACCAGGATATGGATTGCAGATTGTTCCAGCATAGAAGAGATTTACACTCTGGTCATTTTGCTGGAAGAGGAGCAGGTCTATGACAAAGCGACAATCTATGTCACTTGTTCCAACGAATTGCTTTTGCAGGAAATGGCAGATACCGGGTTTGCTCTCGAAAAATTCCCTCAATATGAAAAAAATTATCTGCAAAGCGGAGGGCGCAGCAGCTTGATGGATTATTTTCAGGAAAAAGACGGTTATTTGATATTGAGGGATGACTTGCAAAAAAATCTTATCTGGTCACAGTTCAGTCTGGTTACCGATACTTCCTTCAATGAGTTTGAATTGATCAGTTGTCGCAAGGCACTCGCCAGTTTTGGCGTTGCTTTGCGCCACAGGGCACTACGTTTATTTGCCGCCAGCCTCACACCATTTGGCATGCTGGATGCAGATTTAGCCAGCTACAATGGCAGCAAGCTCAATCTTGCATGGCATTACCAGGCAATTTCAAATGAATTTGGCTTGTACCGACACCATCCCTAGGCAACGAACCTGATGCTTCTGAATTTATTTTTGCCATTTATCCAAAAGCCTGGCAAGTATCGCCTCATCTTCCGCCAGCGCAGTTTTCCCTTTCTTTGCTGCACGGCTGCAGGCCTGCCACTCTTCTGCCAGCGTTCCTTCCATATATGAAATTGCGACTTGCGGATGGATATAACACTTGCGGCAAACTGCCTGGGTATTACCCAGTTTCTTCGCGACCTGGCGGATTGCTACGACCAGGTTTTTACGCGCTGTCGCCTGCGTATCTGCTGCACCAATTTCCATTAAGGCTTGCACGGTAAATGTGGTTCCTGCCCAGGTCCTGAAATCTTTTGCGGTAAAATCGCCATTGGCAGCACTGCGTATGTAATCGTTTACTTCAGTGGAATTAATGGCATGTGGTTGACCATCTTCATCCAGATATTTAAACAGCGTCTGACCGGGCAGGTCCAGCATGGATTTGATGATGCGGCTTAACTTCGGCGCGCGCAGACTGATAGTGTGCTGGACCCCGCTTTTGCCACGAAAATCAAACTCAAGCTGGGTGCCATGCAAATGCACATGCTTGCCTTTCAGGGTGGTGATGCCGTATGACTGATTGGTGCGCGCATATTCATCATTGCCTATGCGCATGCTGGTATTCTCTATGAGCGACACAACAGTAGCGATTACTTTTTCGCGTGGCAAGCCCTTCATGGCCAGAGCCTTGCTTACTTTTTCACGTATCGAGGGCAAGGCCGATGCAAACTGCAGCATATTGCCGTATTTGGCTTCATCCCTGATGCTGCGCCAATTTTTATGATAACGGTATTGCTTGCGTTGTCGCGCATCCCGTGCGGTGGCTTGTATATGGCCATCGTCTTGCGCGCAAATCCAGACATCTGTCCATGCCGGAGGAATCACCAAAGACTTTATACGCGACAGTGTCAGGTCATCCTTTAATGGTTTCCCTTGTGGCGTCAGGTATCTGAATGCAGTCTTTCCACGTCGCTTGACTGGGTATCTGCGTATCCCCGGCGTCTGATCGCTGACATAAGACAAGCCTGCCTTTTTTGCAGCAAATTGCACATCACTTTTTATCAAGGAAACTGTTTGCATACTTTTAAATATGGCGTTGCTTGCAGTTTGCTTTTTTGCTGGCGTTATTTTTGATTGCGTTATGGATGTCATGTCTCAACCTGTTTTTTGTTTTTAGATTGAGTGTCAGGATAGGGTAGTGTCGTGCAGTGTTCTATCAGAGTTTTTGATATCACAAAGTAGGAGAGTGGCTAATCAGATGAATTAAAGAACCGTAGATATGTCCACTTTGTCTGAAAAAGGGCAAATGATGAAAATGTGGGGAAGTCTGATCGATGTGCAGGACATCAAGACGCATCATTAAGGCCTAACAGGTTTGGAATAGTGAAACATCGCAATGCAAGATGGCTTACACGTACTAATTTCAAATTTCCAAACCTGTTCTTTCCTTACATTCTGTTTATTGTGCTTGCTTAAGCTTACCGAATGCTTTATCCGATTGGCGTACACAAATAACAGTTGCTGCTATTTAATGTAAATAGCAATAAGGAGTTAGCGATTTTTTGAATCCGGAGCGGATTTGGAATCGTTACGTTGTTGATTGCCAGTGTTGTTGCCGCTAACAGATTTAGAACCCTGGCCTGAGCCTTGGGCATCGTTTTTGTGACTTTGTTGACCGGCTTTCACGTGTTGCTCGTGAGTGCCGCCTTGAGAGTTACCAGATTTTTGAGGTTGGTTGTTGTTTGCTTGTGTAGGCATACTAAACTCCTTAAAGTTTTCCGCTGATTGCCGCGGTCGCATACTTCACTGATCACTACTTGTAGTGCTTTGCAATCAGTAAATACATGGTAAAGAAGATATGTTTTTGAGGGAGTAGGACCAGCGTAGGAGAACGCGCACTATCCATGTCAGAAAAGGTAAGCATTGATTTTTCAGCAAATTCAGCGAATTTAGCAAATATTTATGTACGCAAACGTACAGTGAAAACCAGCTACCGGTTTTACTCTTGGCCTTAGACATACCTTAGATATAACTATCAGCTAGCCAAGAAAGATAATAATGAATGCCGCTGCCGACACTCTTTATCCCGTGCAATTTACGATCAATGGCCAGGTAGAAAAAACCGAGGTTGAGGCCTGGGTTACTTTGCTTGATCTATTGCGTGAAAAATTCAAATTAAGCGGCACCAAGAAGGGCTGCGATCATGGGCAATGTGGTGCCTGTACGGTGTTAGTGAATGGCAAACGCATCAATGCTTGCCTTACGCTCGCCGTCATGCAAAATAATGCTGACATCACTACTGTAGAAGGCCTGGCTGAAGGAAGCGTGCTGAGCCCTTTGCAACAGGCATTCATACAACATGATGCCCTGCAATGTGGTTATTGCACACCTGGTCAACTATGCTCTGCAATAGGCATGATGGCGGAAGGCGAGGCCAGAACTGCGGATGACGTTCGTGAGTTGATGAGTGGTAATTTGTGCCGTTGCGGCGCTTATCCTCAAATCGTGGCAGCTATTACCACGGTCATGGGCTTGACTATGCCAGTAAGCAATACTGCGGCGGACGTGCTGCCCGGGACGGCAGCAAAATGAATTCCTTTTCATTCTCCGCCCCTGAAGACGTTGCAGAGGCTTTGCGACAAGTAGGCATTGGAATACCAGGAGAAACAAAATTCATTGCAGGTGGCACCAATCTGATTGACTTGATGAAGGAGCATGTAGAAACACCAGTCAGTCTCGTTGATATCAGTCAATTGCCTTTGTCGCTTATAGAGCCAAGCTCCATTGGAGGCTTGCTGATTGGTGCGATGGTCCGTAATGCTGATACCGCTTACCACCCCTTGGTCAGGCAGCATTACCCCTTGCTGTCTCACGCGATACTGTCGGGAGCATCCGCCCAAATTCGCAACATGGCGAGCAATGGTGGGAATTTATTGCAAAGAACGCGTTGCGTGTATTTTTATGATGTCGCCGTGCCATGCAATAAACGGCGGCCTGGCAGTGGCTGTCCTGCCATCGCTGGCCTTAATCGCCAGCACGCGATACTTGGGACCAGCGAAATGTGTATCGCTACCCATCCTTCGGACATGTGCGTGGCCCTGGCTGCCCTGCAGGCAATCGTCCATGTCCGCTCTGTAAATGGATCAAGGCAGATTGCATTCTCAGATTTTCATCGCCTGCCGGGCGACAGACCCGATATGGATACCAGTCTGGCAGAAGGCGAACTTATTACACATATCGAATTGCCACCTGCGCAGCAATTTGTAAACCACTGCACCTATTTGAAATTGCGTGACCGCGCATCGTATGCCTTTGCACTGGTGTCAGTAGCTGTTGCACTCGACATCGCAGATGATGGCAGCATAAACGAGGCACGCATTGCCCTTGGCGGTGTCGCTCACAAACCATGGCGCTTGCCTGAGGCTGAGGCCTTGCTGGCAGGCGAACTACCAACAAGCGCAGCGTTTGTCAGGGTTGCAGACTATTTGTTGAAAGATGCGCAGGGGCAGGGCAATAATAACTTTAAGCTCAGCATGGCACATCGTGCAATTATACGTGCCCTGGAATTGGCTGCCGCTTCTTCTTGCCGCCAGGCAGATGTCGCAGGAGTGGTGACATGACAGACCTTATCCGCGCCTTGCGCAGCCCTGTCGCTGATCAAGGAACAGGTTACGTTACTACAGGCATGCCGGTCTCCCGCATTGATGGCCGTGACAAGGTCACTGGTCAGGCGCATTATGCTGCTGACCTTGATGATGCAGATATGCTGTATGGGGTAGTGGTTAATAGCAATATTTGTAAAGGACGCATCACCGATTTTGTACTGGGCCCTGCCTTGTCCGTACCAGGTGTGATCGATATCATCACCCACACAAACCGGCCCAAAATACGCTCTTTTGATCTGTTCTATAAAGACATGACTGCACCCGGTGGATCGCCATTTCGCCCTCTGTACGACGACAAGATTTTGTATAGCGGACAACCAGTGGCGTTGGTACTGGCGCAGACGTTCGAGGCCGCACGGCATGCCGCTTCGCTGGTAGAAGTTCATGCAGATATTGAAGAATATGAGACCGACCTGAAGAGCAACCTGCGGCATAGTCGGGAACCAGGCAATACGCGTGGTGGCTCGCCACCGCCCAGGGAAAAAGGTAGTGCTGATGAGGCCTATGCACAAGCGGCATTCAAAATAGACGCCGAATACGACAACGCTGCCGAACATCACAATCCCATGGAATTGTTTGCCACTACAGTAATTCGTGGTGATGACGGTCATTTGATGATCTATGACAAGACCCAGAGTTCACAAAACAGCCGCTGGTATGTCAGCCGGGTGTTCGGTCTCTCCAGTGATAAAGTCACGGTAAGAAATCCGTATGTGGGTGGTGCCTTCGGTGCTGGCTTGCGGCCGCAATATCAGCTTCCCCTGGCCGTGATGGCTGCCTTGAAATTAAAACGCTCCGTTAAAGTCGTTATGACGCGGCAGCAAATGTTTGGCATAGGCCATAGGCCTGAAACCGTGCAGACGGTGAAGCTGGCCGCCGACCAGGATGGCACGCTGAAGGCAATCATCCATAAAGCAATCACAACTACATCCCGCTTTGAAGAATATGTAGAAACCGTCGTCAATTGGTCTGGTCAGCTATACGCATGCGACAACATCAAACTCGCTTATGAACTGGTCAGTCTGGATCAATCCAGTCCAATGAATATGCGTGCACCCGGTGCTGCGCAGGGTGTTCATGCACTGGAAGTGGCGATGGATGAACTGGCTTACCAGCTACGCATGGATCCGCTCGCATTTCGTTTGAAAAATTATGCCGATATTGATCCATCCACCAGTTTGCCGTATTCGACCAAGGAACTGCGCGCCTGCTACCAACAAGGCGCCGCCCGCTTTGGCTGGCAAAACCGGCCTCTGGAGCCACGCTCCATGCGGGAGGGGAATGAACTCATCGGTTATGGCATGGCTACCGGTATATGGGATGCCATGCAACTCTTTGCACGCGTCAGTGCGGTGTTACATGCAGATGGTCATCTGGTCGTCAGCAGTGCTGCTTCTGATATAGGGACAGGCACTTACACTGCCATGGCCATGATTGCTGCAACAAGCATGGGCCTGCCGCTGGAAAAAGTCATTTTCCAGTTAGGTGACTCCACCTTGCCGACAGCACCGGTGGAAGGAGGTTCATCTCACGTCACGACGATAGGTTCGGCAGTTCAAGGCGCATGTGAGAAATTGCAAAAACACTTGTTCAAGCTGGCAAAGAAAATGCCTGAATCACGCTTTGCCAAAGCCACCTTCAAGCAGGTGGAATTTGCTGACGGCAGCATGCGCATCCGTGGAAAAGCGGATACGACAGTTACTTTGACAGAAATCATGTCTGCAGTAGGCGAAACGCGCATAGAAGAAAAATACCTGATGTTGCCATCTCTAATCAAACAGCACAAATACCAGCGCGCCACTCACTCCGCAGTATTTTGCGAAGTCAGAGTGGATGAAACATTCGGCACTGTGCGTGTTACACGTGTAGTCAGCGCAGTCGCTGCCGGGCAGATCATCAACACCAACACAGCCCGCAGCCAGATCGCCGGCGGCGTGATCTGGGGTATCAGCCAGGCATTGTTGGAAGAAAGCTGTATAGACCACAAGCTGGGGCGTTTAATGAATCACAGCTTTGCCGAATATCACATCGCCGTGAATGCAGACATCCATGATATCGATGTGATTTTTGTCGAAGAAGATGACCGCATCGTTAGCCGTCTGGGTGCAAAAGGTGTAGGCGAAATTGGTTTGATAGGCGTGGCTGCCGCAATCAGTAATGCTATCTTCCATGCAACTGGCCGTCGTTTACGTAGCTTGCCGATGAGACCCGAAAAAGTCATGCTACCGGACCCGATGTAATATTCAAAGCAGAATCGCCAAACGTATCGCTTTCAGTCAGTTTTGAGGGATTCAGGATAAGTTATTAAAAAGAAGGCTAAGTGGCCCTGTCACATGCGTACGAATACGCGGGGCTATTCGTACCTACGCGGGTTGCGCGAACCAGTTTTTATCAACTTGGCGTCGGTTTAAATGCGTTGTCTGGCCCGTAGGGTTCAATGTCAACCAAGCGAACTGTGCGATGTAACTCCCATTTTATGATGGGATCATTGGACAATTCATATAAGTCAAAACTATAAAATTTTCCGTCTTGAATACAGGCCAGATGGCCGAGCGAATTCTCTTCTTTTGTTGGATAAAGAATAGCTTTACATTGCGAGAAAATTTTTGCCATCTGCTGACTCTCTTCAACTTGTATTAGGAACTGTTTTAGTTCGTCATCGCTCGAATCTACACGTCCTTCTTTGGGATCATACTCAATGGTATTGATGTCGCTGTCAGAATAGACCAAGAAGGATATGGTCTTGCCAGAGAATTTCGGTGCTTCTTCTAACCGAACGCGGTCAGGCACGCATATTTCCATAGGTGCCTTTGGAATAGTTTTGGTTGGCGGGTTTTGCTTAGTCTTCGGCGGCTCTTGAGGTGGTTGCTTCTTAAATAAACTAAACATCTGCTGTTCCTATTGAGGGTTAATGTCGTTATATTTTCAGCATGCAAATGTAACCGTCCAAACTCGCAATAGCAATAAATTTATTTACGTTGAGGGTGCAAGGTATTGCCAATAATTAGCCGAACTGACAAATAGGCAGTGCGGCTATGTTCTAAACACGCAGGCGGAACTAACCAGCCATGGCCTCAATCATTCAATCCGCCCTTTGAATATGTAGCACTTCATTGACTTGCCAGCGATGGCGCGGTTGACAACGGTGGTTTTTAGGTAGGGGTTGTATTTGCTTAAGGTGATATTGCGGTGGATCTCCTGGCGGTTGGGGAGGGGGATTTAGGCGAGAAGTGCCACTTCGTTGATCGCGATGGCGGTGGTGTCGCGGGCGTGGTTGGTTTTTAAATAAATTATTACGGTGTGCAATAAAAAACAATTCTGTGTAATACTTAATAAAAAATCTTTCTAAATTTGCATTGTGGAAACACCCGATATTTTGTTCGAATTTACTGATATACACATTTACAGGAGCAGCACATGAATGAACTAATTGCTTGGTTTGCAAGAAATGTCGAATGGGTATTTAGCGGGATTGGCGTATTCATTATTGGGTTAATAGTTGCAGGGATTGCCAAGGGGCGTTCCAGAGGAGTAACACAGAATCAGAAAGCAGCTTCCCACTCGACTAACGTCCAGGTCGGCGGTGATGTCAAAATAAATCACGATTGATGTTCATTGGGACTGAAAAAAAATTTCTGTCATTTTTTTATTTTAAGGATGCTGCTTAGTTTTGTGTCGATTGACTTTGACCGCATCCGATTGAAGGTTAGGGAGTGCTATGTTAAATACTGGGCAAAGTCAAACAGTCGCTTAGGGCGGGGTTGCTCTGCAAGTGGGTGGTAACTTAAGTTTAGGCCTCACCTACAAAGATGTTCGAGACATTGCGCTGGACATTTACCGTGAAAATTTCAGTCAGTTATCTGGGCAGGCTAAGGAAATCGCTGAAATTAGAGTTGAAGAAATAACTGAGCGCGTAATAAATAAATTTAGTACTGAATATCCTCTTGGACTGCAAAAAGCAAATGATCCGAGTTTTCAAATTGCCCTGGGCGCCGTGCAAAAGGCATATGTGCGCAGTGGTGATCGTGACTTAGGTGATTTACTAATCGACTTGCTTGTCGACCAATGTAAGGAAGCTCCGCGAAGTATTCGAGAAATCGTTTTAAACGAATCTCTCAATGTTGCCCCTAAACTTACAGATACACAATTAGCTCTGCTAGCCGTTATGTTTTTATGTAAACATGTTACTCCAAAGAATGTAATTAACTTTGATACTTTTGGTGATTATCTGGATATTCATATAAAGCCGTTCATTTCAAAGATGTCAAAAAATACAACAAATTTTCAACATTTGCAATTTGCTGGGTGTGGTGCTATGGGAGTTGCTGGATCGCGTTTGGCTGGGACTTTGGGAATTGCCTTTCACGGCCTTTTTTTAGAGGGATTTGATATTCAAACGATTGAATCCTTAGATATATCGCCCGAAGTGATTACTAAGTTTGTTATCCCATACCTAAATAACCCGGATCGTCTACAGATTAAAAGCTTGAATAAAATGAGTCTGGACGCGAGTTTCTCCAAGGAAAACGTTTCGGAACTAGATCGAGAAAAGATTTTTAGTCTATTTCAACGTGGAAAAATCGACGATAAAGCTGTGCAAAAGTTGATTGTCAATCTTCGACCATATATGGAGAAATTATTTGATGTATGGGATAACTCCTCTATGCCAACTTTTCTATTGACCACAGTTGGTTTTGCTATCGCACATGCAAACATTAAACGACAGGTAAACGGCTTCGGTGGTATCGAAATTTGGATTGATGACCAGTTGTAATATTGGTAATAAGTAAGTGATTTAGCGCTTTAGGTATTTCGCACAAGCCAAAATAATCTTTCTTTTTTGGGAGTTACGAGTCATCCGGTAAGAGGGCCAGAATGCAATTTACAATAGCCTCTCTCATAATTTTGAAACCCTTCATTTGCTGGTCGAATTCTATAAAAAATCAATAATCATCACAAGTCATGCGTGCGAATACGCGAGGCTATTCGCACCTACGCGGGTTGAAAGGATAAATTTCATTTCCACAGTGAATAGATGCTGGCTACCGAGCCCACTGCACCAAGTGCTCCCCAGAACCAATGTGAGAAGACAAATTTGCTAACACCGCCTTCACCGGAATACTTTTTCCCGCGAAATTCAAGATACCTGATGCGTAGCCTGTCCAGGCGCGACTCTGCAAGCACTGCACTTGAAACCCGCATGTATGTAAAGAAATCTTTCGTCGCGGTATTGAGAACCCTAGTGGTAATGTCTTTCGGGCTGTCGAAGACTTTCCAAATGATGTGGTCGCACGTTCGCTTTTGCTTCTGCGATTTGTATGGGTATAGGATGATCGCGGGATAGCCGATTGTTGACTGAGAAACTACCAGTGCTGCACCTTCCTCGATGTGAACTTGAAGCCCAGCTTTTGCGCCGTATTTATCGCGCTTGTGCGTTACATCTACAGGGTGTGCTCCGCTAAAAAGCTGAACAAGACGTTCACTGTCATCTATATGAATGTACAGAATCTCTGGGTAGTTTTCATCTCTTGCCTTTTGCACCACGTGACCAAAGTACTCGGCAACTGTTGCTGCAAGTGCGGGCCATAGTTTTTGTTTCACCAACCTAGTCGCCATCGCTTGTTTGGTCTTTTGACTTTCTTTTTGTATGGGCATAGTGCTAATGAAATTTTAAGTTCGAGCTACGATTCGTGCTGTAGCGGGTAAGCGTGAATGAGGGGTTAGGCCTCGCACGCCAGTTTTGTGCGTTCATGTTCCCAAAAGTCTCTATGAGTCTGACTCCAAAGCAATCCACGATCCTGCGCAATTGAGGCTATTTGTTTGCCTGAGTCCGTGATGAAACAATTTAAGTAACCTTTATATTTTTTTGCCACTAGCCCTTCTGTGATTAACGCTTCAATATCTTGAACAAACACTTCGTGCTCTGCCCATTCCTTAACTATTTTCGTCCAAGTCTCGGGCGAGAGAAAGAGTTCGGATAAGGAGCGCGAATCGCCAAACCGAGTCACCAGTGACTCAAACTGCGACTCTCGCAGAATGTTTACAATGGGCTGTTCTTGGCCTTTCGCTGCCGCACCAAGCTTCAATGTGATTTTCTCGGCTGTCTTTGCGATCGACTGTTCAACAACATCAACTGGTAGACTTTGAGTTGGGGGCATCTGACTATATTCACGCTCAGTCTTGAGGTATTGAGCATAGAACGAATCCTCCTGCATTTGCGGACGAAACTTTGTCTGAAGCAGGAAGAGCGCAATGATAAATATTGGAACGTTCGCAACTGCCGCAACTACCAACAGGGAACTGGCCCATGGTGGGTTCGTAATTTGCTGAGCACCCAACAAAAAGGAGGCGTTCACTACGATCAGGCCCACCAGCCAAGCAGCAAGGAGTTGAATGGGTTTTGTTACCTTGTCGGGGCGAATTTGTGCGTCGGTCATGATGAGATGTAGTTGCGAGGCCTAACGTGTTTTAATTTTCAAAATGGCAACTTAACCGGCAACGGAAAAACAGGTGTTCTGTTGTTTGCCTCTGGAAACTGTGATGTTGCCTACCTCAAATCTATTGTGCGTCAAGCATAGATGCATAACTGAATCGACATAAGATGCTTGAGGAATCGGTTTCATTCTACTATTGAAATTGTCTACTTTGCAATTCTATTTTTGACAATAAAACTGCTTACTTCGGATTGAATTCATACAATTTAGAAAAGAAACTTTGTTCTGAGGCACTTGTATCTGGTAATCCCAAAACCCGTCGATCTTCATACAGGGTGTCACCCCCACCCGCCACAACCCTTTCCCGTAACCCATATTGATGCACCTACGGGCTACGCGGCTATAGAAACCCGCTTCCAGCCCGTTGCCGTCTGCCTTTGCTTTGAGGCGGGTGTTTGTGCGCAGCTTGTTGAACATGCTGGCTTTTTGCTTTTTGATGCGGCCTTGTTTGCCCCTGATGTTTTTGCGTTGCTTGCGCGGTGCGTAGGGGCTGCCGTTTTTTTTGTGCCTGGATGCGGGTTTGTTGCTGGCCCATGTCTCTAGAGCGGTGAGGTCGTCTTGCATTATGTAGGTGAGATGGGTTGCACTTACCACTCGGTAGCAGCTCGTTGTCGTTGTAGGGTTGCCAGGGGGGGGCTGTGACTTCGCCTGCGTGGGCGATGTCAAGCAGGCTGCCGGTTTATTTAACGATGACGCGTTCGGTTGAGTCTAACTCCAGGCTGATATCGACGCTATTGTGGTTGTTGAAGTCGACCATGAAGCATGAAGATGCTTTCCTCAACGGTGAAGTCGGTGATGATGAGGTCTGAGGGCTTTAAATGGGTATGATTTTGTGATGATTGATTGCAGTGTGACTGCGCAAATATTCCAAACGTGAGCCAAAACAAAAAGCCCTTGGAATCATCCAAGGGCTTTCATATTCATGGCGGAGAAGGGGTCTGCCAAGATGTATTCCAATACATTCCAATTTATTCCATTAATGTTAAATAAATCAATGGGTTATGTAATTTTTAGTCCGATGTGTTCCAATTCATTCTTGTGAAATCCAATCATTAGTGGCACACTGAATGGCACACTGATGAAAAGAAATTGGAATATCATGGCAATCCTTACTGATGCAAAAGCACGCAATATGAAACCAGATTCAGAAATTCTTCCCCATGGAGGAATTACTGGTCTGGCACTACATCCATCAACAACAAAAGGATCGGGTAAATGGGTTCTGCGTTTTACTAGTCCCGTCACCGACAAACGTCGTAAGGCCGGTTTAGGTAGCTATCCAGAAGTTGGGATTGCTGAGGCTGCGAAGTTGGCCGCGCAGATGCGAGAACTACTTGCGAAAGGTATAGATCCGCTTTTAGAAAAGGAAAAAGATAAAGACTCGCCAAAGATCCCTACCTTTCAAAAGGCTGCCGAAATTCTGCATGCGGATTTGCTCCCAGGTTGGAAAAGTAAAAAGCATGGTCAGCAGTGGATTAATACATTGGTTGAATATGCTTTTCCTGCGATTGGCAATTTGCCTTTAGATAAGATTCAACCACGTCACATTGCTGACGTATTGAGACCGATCTGGCTTGATAAGGCTGAAACTGCTAGCCGAGTAAAGCAGCGTTTGCATGCGGTGATAGCCTGGGGCTGGGCGCATGGTCATTGCCAGTCTAATCCCGTTGACGTTGTAACTCATCTATTGCCTCAGCAGCCGAGCAAGTCAGTTCGCACTCAACATCATCCTGCGATGCCATGGAGAAACATTCCTGCCTTTCTGGAAAAGTATGTGTGTTCAGAAGAATTTGAAAATGTGACCCGCACCATGCTGGAATTTTTAATTCTGACAGCTGCGCGCTCAGGGGAGGTGAGGGGAATGAAATGGTCTGAAGTGGATTTTGGGAAGGCGATTTGGACCGTTCCGGCAGAGCGGATGAAAGCCCCCTTTGTACATCGAGTTCCGTTGTCGCAACCAGCGATTTCAATTCTTAAGAAACAAATGGGTAAGCATGATGAACTGGTATTTCCGTCACCGAGAGACGAAGTGGAGCTGTCAGATATGGCGCTTACCGAATTTTTACGTGATGCTAATGCACTGAGTGACACGCCTAATCGTGTTGCAACCGCCCATGGATTCCGTTCCAGTTTTCGAGACTGGTGCAGTGAAAACGGACATTCACGGGATCTGGCAGAGCGCTCGCTTGCTCACCAAGTTGAAAACAAAGTCGAAGCGGCCTATCACCGGACCGATCTGTTAGAACAGCGTCGGCCTTTGATGCAAGCATGGGCTGATTTTCTCAAGAGTTAGGTAAATCTGTTTGTTTCGGTGGGCGACGTTTGGGCGCTTGAAATTTTGGTGCTGGTCGGTCAAGATTTGATTCAGAATGAGGGTTCGCGGCCTCAATTGTTTTTAACCTTAGCATGCTTTGAAAGTGGAATTTCTTTTCTATTATTTGCTTTTCCCACCAAGCTGAGAGAGCTTTTCGGTCATCATCGTAATCAAGCCACCGAAGACTGCCAGCTTGTTTTTTTATATATGACTCAATGAAATCTTGCCGGAAGCTACTGTGCCTATTGGCAACATACTGAAAGAACAGAGTAAACGCTTCCAGTTGAATGGGATAGCCTGTCCAGATCATGCGAAGTTTTGAAACTATCCGCTTTATACTTTCTTCCCTGCCTAAGGTTTTCATTCTGTGAAATATTGACTGGTAAGGGTTTGATGCCTGTTGGGGTACTAGTGCCAGAATCGCTTGGGTGGTCGCATTTGTCAAAAGAACAGAAAATGGTTGTTCATTGGGCTGACCTTGATATAAAAGAATTGTTGCTCTTTTTATTTTGTCGGGTTGCAATATGTCAGTTAAATAATCGGGGAGTAATAGTTTCCCGTGTGATGAATTTAGTAACTCATCAAGACTGAGGGGGGTCGATAGCATCGTCCAGATGATGGTGTAAATCTCAAGATCTAATCCGTCTGATGCTCTGTTCTGGAATGCGAATTTGCTGTGCATAAGTTCTTTGTATAGCGCCTCAGAAAACTGCCTGGCATCTATATAACTCTTAAAGCAGGGCATGGTCTCTTCTTTCTGGCCTTTCATCTTTGAAAGTGCAACTTCAACCTTTTTGTTGCGCTGTAACTGGGAAGGTTTTTTCGCTAGTCTTTCAATCTCCTTCTTGGCTTGTTCCTCTGTCATCTTTCCTAGGGAAATATTCATGGAGATGCCATTGATCATTTTCCTGAATTGATAGCCTGCGAATTCACCATCTTTGAATTTTTCATGAAGCCCATCCCCTATTTTCCTCTTTGAGTATTTGCTTTTTGGGACGGTTTTTCCTTCGGCCTTTTCGGTCAGTGTCTGTTGCGTTTCTGTGATCAGATCTTCTTGTATGGAATTATTGACAATAGTTTTCGGGTTGACAGTCGTGTTGCCTGGGATCGCTACAGCTGAATTTTGATTGGGGTTTGAGTCGGGAGTCATATTTATTTTCATGCAATTAATTAATAATTTGAAAATATATTTATTTGAAATAAAATCAATATTTAATATAAATATGTACAAAAATAAGAATGAAAATTATCAAATTTAGAGCAAATATATATCGTAAATAGTACAAAATTCAGACAAATTTAAATATACATATATAGTAACTATAAGGGGCTTGGGATGGCAAATTCAGTGAAATTGTCACTATTCTTGTTTATTATTATAAGGAGATTTTTGATTCAAAAAAGATTCAAATGATTTCGACATCTATTTGCCGAATTCAGATTGCGGGAGGGTAGGGGGAGTGAATTGACACTGGAGTGGGTTTTTAAAATCGACAAGGCTTGGACGATGTCTCCTGCAATTCATGGCGAACTACTCTTTGGGTTACCACTTTACGTTTGCGGAATTGGGATTAAAGCTCTGAAGGTAAAACTACTGAAAAGCGATGTTGTAAAAAAATATTGCACAAGGTCATGATGTGCAGAGAGCACCGGCGATCTGCATACCCCAACCTCGGAGCCATTCAACATGCAAACCCCAATCCAACCCCAATTGCTGCGTCGCCAACAAGTCGAAGTTCTAACAGGACTGAAGCGCAGCAGCATTTACGGCCGCATCAACCCTGGCTGCAAACAATATGATCCAGATTTCCCTAAGCCAATATCTTTATCGACCGGCGCTAAAGGCGGCGTCGCTTGGGTCGCGTCTGAAGTAACTGACTGGATCGAGGCGCGCATAGCAGCGAGCCGTGGTGGTGCGGCAGGTTTGAAGTAAGTTATCATTTATTCTGCTACCGTTGGAGCTAACTCTGCATACCGCCCCAACACTTGAATCATGGCTTGGCTGCTGTATTTTTACCAAGAGTTAGATTCAGCGTACTGATTTCATGGATCCAAGATTTCGGTTATTTATGTTATTAAATAAGAAATTAAATAACCAATAGGAAACTGACACGTCAAACGTCAGTGAGCTTGCCAAACATTTACTCAGGGGAAGATGATCAAATATCAATCTGTCTTCACTAGCTTAAAAGCATATCAATTCCCAATTCACTAATTAGTAAATAATGTTTTTCTAATATCAGTCCATCATCGTTGACTGACAATTCAAGTCCATGAAGTAGCGTTAGTGATAAAACGCTGACGATATTGACTATTTGATCAAACAGATAAGTTCGCAAAGTTTGATCTGTTCATTTTTCATACCAGCTCTACCCATCCCTCACTCACTCACCTTAGCCCATCTGGCTGTAACCAGATGAGTCGTCATAACTTTTTCATCTCGCTTGACCGGTTAAGTATATTTCTTTGGAGTAATAATCATGCCGTACCGACATCTTCCTTTTTTACCTGAATTGAATAACCAGGGTTTGCCTGGTCAATTGCTCTATCAGCAATCTGACTCGGTCTCTGAACCTCAAATGCCGCGACTGTTTTTCAGTGAACGTCTCGCGGAATTGCAGGACTGGATTAAACATCTATGTCGAATGGGGGAGATTGATCATGCTTCAGGCAATCATATTGCCTGGTCTATTTCAGTGAGTTCATGCCTGCAGTATCAGGCCATGTTTGAACGCATGGAGGGCTATTTGGCTACAGTCGTCCTTTTGCCAATGGAGTTTGAATACAGCGAATATCTGAACGTCTTTATACAAAGTTGTCTGCAGTTACAGATATTGACAAAAAAAAATGGGAACTTTGTCATGGACGTTTCTCTCTCGGTATCAACTCAACTGCGCGATGTAACGCTTGACTGGACTAGTTTTTGTCAGTTACTGGATTTGATTTGTGCCAAGAGCAGGACGGCTGAATTCAAGGCAAAGCTCCGTTTTCAAGCCAAGGAAGCGAATGAGCGTTACACGGACTATTGTAACTATGTAAATGCTTTATTTGATTGCTGTGACCGGTTAGTCGTATTACGGGTAGATCTGGTCTATCACAAAGAACTGACTGGCAAAACATCTCTGGAAATGGCGCTGGCTGATTTGGATAGGCTATTTGCAAATATGCGCAACAACTACCTATTTGAGTCTCTGGAAGGCTATATTGTCAAAACTGAGTACGGCATAGAGAGGGGAATTCATTTTCATCTGGTGCTGTTTTTTAATGGGTCAGCGCGGAATGGCAGCAGCCATATTTTTCATGCCAGACAGATTGGGCAATACTGGAGCGAAGTCATTACGAGAGGGCGTGGTTGGTATTGGAATTGCAACCGGGACGCCAAAAATTACCAGAAGATGGGCCGTCTGGGCGTAGGTTTGATTCACTGGAGTGATACGGATTTGCGCAATAACCTGTTAGAGCACGTTGTTGGTTATGTCTGTAAACAAGATCAGTGTTTCCGGTCTTTATTACTCCCCAGAGCCAAACTGATCCGTCGTGGTCAATATCCGGCAATAGTGAATGTAAAACGCGGCAGACCTCGCATGCTCAGCCAGACAGATGGCGTTCAGGTAAGCTAAGGGAATGACTAGGTGACGGTAGCATCCTACCGTCACATGTTTGCAAATCCTACACAGCCGTATTCAAACTTGGAATAAAGAGCGCATGAAAGAGAAAAGTAAAAAATCGGCTAAAAGTAGCAACAAAAAAATAGAAATTTCAGTTGGCGATATCTTTCGGCATATGGGCATAGATCATGGTCATATTTTTGTGCCGAATGAAGAAGATACTCGCAAGTCAGAGCCATTTTTCCCTGTTGGTTCAGTTAGCACAATACACCAAATTGTCGATAAGATTATTAAGACTGCAAGTCCCGGCTTTGAGGTAAGTTGCCAAAAAAATGGTAGGAGACTCGTTAGTTGTGATTACTCATTGAGCCTGCATTTCCAAACGATGTCATATTGCAGGCATACGTACCCCGCGTATTTTCAGCCAAGCGAATTGACCAATCTTTTTTTTGAAATTGCGAGCAAAGCGGAATTTTTTAGCGAAGAGTTTCGGAACGAAAATCACCCATCAAATCAGCCAGGCAAAATTCAGGCTGATGTCTACAACGAATTTATTGAGCAAATACGGCACGCTGCAGCCGCCAAGGAGTTTAAACAAAGGGTGCACAAACGAGCCTATACATCAACTAAGAATTTCAACAGCGCTTACACATATGTGAATGAACTTTTTGAATCACATGGAACGCTTCAAGTTGTGAGGTTGAATTGCTATTTACCTTGGCTGAACGATGATGTGGCAATGGTGAAGCAAGCGAAAGGCTATCTGAGACAGTTCTCCAATAACAAGCGCAACAATCAACTTTTCGCAGATATGGCCGGCTTTTTATGGAAACTCGAATTTCACCACAAGCATGGGTATTATTTCCATTTTATTTTCTTTTACCCAGGCGCTGATGGTGATAAACACAGCGATCTGGCAAATCAGATTGGGCAGTATTGGATAGCACGTCTGACGAAAGGGAAAGGCAGCTATCAGAGCTGTGCAGGTTTATTGAACAAGTTTTTATCTTCGTGTATCGGTATCATGGAGCAAACTGACGTAGATTCGCGTGGCCAACTGGACCAGGCACTCTATTACATGACCATGAAAGATCAGTACCTTAGATTGGGGGGAGCTGAGGAAGGCAAGAGATTTGGGAGGGGCAGTGGAGTGATTAATCAGTAGAATGGATTGTTGTCTATGTTATCCGTAACAAAAAAAGGAACCTCAATGATCGTCACGGATTTCACGGAGTATTTTTCAGAAAATGAAGCGCGCTTTAAGGAGCTTGTCCAAGCTTTAACAAACGATGGATACGTCACCGATGAAAGTTTTGGTGTGTCTCGCTGCTTGTTCGAAAGAGTCGATCATCACGAATTCGAAATGGTCTTTCGGTTACATTTTCCAGGCCGGTCAATGGCGATTCAGGCGGCATCAACTGCATTTCAGCGTTACTTCGGCGAGTTTGTTTATGTCATTTACGATGAATCGATATTCGAGGGGCGAGCGCAGATCGAGTCTAAACTACGGCGAGCTGGTGTGCTTGACATTGATCCAGACAATTACCCGAGATAGTCTGGGGGATAGCGCGCTGCAAAGTTCGGGCGCAATGAGCTTTGCTGGGTACCGGATTTAGCGAGCAACACACTTTCGTCTAAAACTGTTGATACCGGTTGACTTTTTAGTGACGACTAGCAATTTGAGAATTCATTCTGCTTGGAAATAAATCCAAGCAGATATACTGCGGCTTAATCAAGCAGTTCAGTTACAGTTACGCATATCTTGAAATTCAAAGTCAGATAACTTCGCCCATCCAACTACTTTTCCCGCACTTTTTTCTGGGTCTGGTTTTTCATAATCAGGCACAGTGACCAGTTGGATATAGCCATCAGCTTCTGCTTTGATGGTGAATGAGGAAAATGTTTTCAGTTCCTGCTGATCTGTTGATTTTGGGCTGGATAACAGGAAAATTGGTTTTTTAAATTCGAGACGACCATTCTTGCCAGGTTTTGTTTTTGGTGCCACGCATTGCCCGACATGCCCAGCAGCGTAGACATTCAATGAACTGAAGAAACTTATCGCTGCGATGGTGATGATGATTTTTTTCATTTGTGATTCCCGTTAAAAGTTTTAAAGCGTTGTGATAGCCTGGCTATACTTACTGGCTGGCCATGATGATCCTGGAATACTGAGGCAGAAGAGATCAGAAAAGTCCACGATAGCCCAGGACATTACCCATAAAGCCATTCGTGCACATCAGGCCGATAAACCAGCCGATGCACTGCGGCCCGATCATCCAAAATAGTTTTGTCTTGACCGTTTCCGTGGCATTACTTGTGACGAACATGTCTGGTTGTGCAAAGCGCCGCACGACATCGCCGATAAAAACACCAATTGTCGTGAAGAATGTCCCGGACAATAAAAGTGCAATGAGTCCGAAAAAACCAATGTGAACTTTTGGAGAGAATATAGAGATGAGGGTGATTAAGAAAAATATGCCGAAACAAATAATGGCATGCTTGATGAGTCTGTCTTTTGCGTTCATGTGTACTCCTTTGTAGTTAAACGATGGTGTGGGTATCGGGGAATTCGGAGCCAGCGCAGTTGAGATGCGCAGCTCCCCGGTAAGACTAGATTTTAGATTTATCAGATGCTTTTGAACGAATGCCCTCCAGCTTTGCATGTTGTGCGTCACTGAGATCAGGGTCTTTTAATTGTTTGTCTGCCTGCCTTGCCGTTGATGTCGCAGCAGCATTGGTGACGGCTGGCAGTACTTCTTTTGCGGTGTATTTCACGGCGTTAAACAATCCCTTGCCCAAGATTTTGAGACCGGCTACTGCCTTCTCTCGCTTGCCAAATGACTCGAAGCGTAATTCGTCGACGGCGGCAGACATATTGAAATAACTGCGTTTCTTTTCTTCTTCGCTTTCACTCATGGTGACTATCTCCTGGTCATGGTTAAGTGGAATAAGGCTGATTAAGTCGGCTACACCTTGCCGCTGCCTTCACATTCAGGGCAGGGGACGCGTACCTTTTTGTCGCCTGCACATACAGGGCAGTTACTGGGATGTTCGTCATCGCCATATTCCATAGGGCAGGGGATGACACCTTTTCCTTTGCATTCTGGGCATTTTTCGGATTTGCTCATGGTGATTTTCTCTTTCGTTAATTAATGAAGGTGTGCTGTTTCAGATAGTAATTCGGTGAATGTCGTTGCTTCTTGATAAAGATTTTTGAATTCTAGGGACTTGATGTCTCTGGCCGTAATACTAAAATGGGTCGTAAATGCCGTGGTCGTTTGAGCATCATATCGCGATCATGGAAACCATGGCAAGAGTTTCTGGAAAACTTGATAAAGACAATTACCTGGTTCAGCTAGGTGCGGCTGTCCGTGCGCGGCGGGTTGCCCTCGCGCTATCGCAAGAAGCTTTGGCTGATTACGCAGAAATAGATCGCTCGCATATGGGGAAAATTGAGCGTGGAGAGAGAAACGTTACATTTTTGAATTTGGTTAAAATCGCTAAGGCGTTTCAATGCAAGCCCTCCGATCTGTTTATTGATGCCGGGTTATAGCCAGGTCGTGATATTGAATTTTTACTTTCTCTCTGCGCTCATCATCACCACCGAAACATTGGTCCCCGCGAACTCATTCTCATAAACTCGCACCCAGTTAAGATTCCAACCCGGCAGTACATCCTTCCCTTTCGTTGACGCAGGCAGTATTGCCACAATTCGCCCCTGCGGTTTCACCAGACCTGCTGCCGCCTCCAGATGAGCAAGCGCTCTCCCATCAGAAAACGGCGGGTTCATCAGCACCCTGTCAAAGCGCTCCGTCGTTGTTCTGGCATACTCCAGGAAATCCATCTGCAAGACGTTAAAGCCCTTTTCTGCAAGAATGTGTGCATGCAATCTGCTGATTTCGACGCAGCGTGTTTGCTCTTTGGGCAAGTGCAAGGCCAGGTTCCCTGTACCTGCACTCGGTTCTAGACAAAAGTCCCCCTCGTTGATACCCAGCTCAGTTGCCGCATCTTTTGCCATCTCTGCCGGAGTCGCAAAAAACTGATAGGTCGCCCGGTCAGGCAGGCAGCCACTGGCAATCACTTCATTGAGCACGCCATCCAGCTTAAAATCAAATTCGACATTCCCCTTTTTATTGATGGCCCCTCCAAGATATTGCAATACCCTGATTGCCTCCACTTTGGCAGGTGAAGAGAGGCAATGCTGATAACTGAATTGAAACTCCAGCGGATTGTGTCGGCTAGCCCGCAACTCAGACAGCACCTCAATAACAGCAAATGGCAATGGCCGGTTCATCAACTGATAGTGTTTTTCCTGCTTCACCGGCTTCTTGCGGAACTGTGCAGGAATCGCTTGAGGATAGAGAGAATGCAGCACCTGATTCAAGCGCCAGGCCATCTCAGGATGAACCTCCAGATGCGCTGTTCCCTTCAGGTAGCAACGCAGCTTCAATGCACCACCATCGAGGATCAGCCACTCACCATGACGCTGCCTTGCCATGCTGACAATTCCCGAGGTCGCATTCCACTTAGGTTCATCCCTGAACATGAACTTCGCGATTACCGCACGCAGGTCATTGATCAGCCCGGCCCTGCTGGTATTGGTACTCCACTCACTGGTGACATAACCAATAATCATCCGTTTGCTAAAGCCCGCAGGCGAGTTCGTCACATGCTCCCCGGACAAGCCCCGGAATATTCCCTCCACCCGCTCAGCAAAAAACTTCTGGCGAGATGCCAGCAAATCACCGATAGTAGGGCGGACTGCTTCAGCCGTGAAATCGGGGGATGTCATCTCACTGATGATCTTGTTCCATTCATCACGACGCTTTTGCGGCATCACACTCAACACATCCGTCATTGCAAGTGTCTTCGACCAATATGCAGCATTCAAGGCAGCAATCGCACCGGCAGGATTAAACAGCTTCTGGACACTGGGCTTGAAGCGGTTGTGTTCATCGCCATTCCCGTCCAGAAAGTACTCCATGGCCGCCGACAATTCACCATCAATCATCCCGGCAATATGGGTGATACGCTGGCGCATACTGTTGTATTGCGCCAGCAGACCATCAATCAGGTCAGATGACACCGGCGCAAAAAACGGCGTCGCGTCATCCACGATATTAAAATCTGTTATGTCCATGTCTGTCATGGAATCTTCTCCTAGAATTCATTGATCATTTATTGATTTAAAGACGCACGTCTTAAGGCCGAGTGAGCAAGGCAGAAGGTGGCGAACCAAGTTTCTTGTCCAGCTTGTCCACCAGACTGGGTTTGGACCTGACTAGTGCCGCAAGCGGCTTGCCCGCAGCCGTGCTGTCAAATAGTGCAGCAGAGACAGCAGATTCAGCGGATTCAGCATCGCCAGACTCAGGATAAAATTCCTCCAGCGTTTCCAAGGATTCCTCTGCACTCTCCTCAAAGGCCCCATTGGCAAACCCCTGCACCGCAGCCCCATCCAATGCAGTCTGATCAAACCCGCACTCCCTGCGCCTTTGATCCGTATCCCTCGCCTGAGTTATCGCCGCCTCCAGCGACATACCTTCCCGCACAGTTAAATCCACGTAATAGATCGCAGACCGATGGCTCATGGTGGTGCTTTTACCTCTGAGTCTCAGTTCTAGCGGCAAACAAGCCAACAGGTTTCCTGACACCGCCTGGTAATAACTGAGCCTTGCCGCCAGGGTACGAATGCTGTTAAATCCCGTTGTCCTGAAAATAAACGACCCCAGCTCATCCTCATCCCCGATCTGCACATTCAGGCGACCATACGGCTTGCAGGCGCCATTCTTAGCCAGCTCACAGCCATCCGGCGAAGGGCAGGGCAGGCTTTGCATCCCTGAGTCTGTGAACCGCTTGCAAGTCTCCCCGTTCCCCACACACAGAGGCCGCCCTGTCTGCCGGTCAAACATGCTGTATTCGGCCCGCAAGTTCAGATCAGGCTCATTGAACAGAACCCTTACCGGGATTGAGCGTAGCTTGTCTGTTCCTCCAGTCTTCTTGCGCAATTCCTCATCCAGTGGATGATTTACCCAGCCATTGCGTCCCTGTACTTGCGAAGTGATCGTGAAAAAATCCTCCTTCACCGGCAGGCGTTTACCATTCTTTTCGACGACACTGCCTATAGAGATGCGCCCTAAAATCGGTGGCGTGATTGCAAGTCCTTTAATCATGATGTTTCCTTGAAATAAAAAAGAAAGCCTGTTCCGACATACGGAATCAGGCTCTATGGATTGGTTTGACTTGTTAGTGATAGCTGGCCCTTGGGTTATTGTCCAGAATCGGTATCACTATTCATGGTCTTGGGCGTCAGCAGAAACCTCCTGCTGCCTGGCCTGGTCAAAGGATATTGTTGCAACAGGGCTGGCTGATCGTGTAATAGCTTCTCGACATCAAGACGCTTACTGTCCTTAGATCGTTTCCAACTGACACGCCCGCTATCGAAGCTTGCTGTGCTGGCGTCTCCCAAGCGCTGTTGCATTTGCTGTGTCAGCAAAGCCGCTAGTTCTTCTCGGGTTTCTATATCCGCCCGCAGATTGACCAGATCTGCAAAGAGGGCCGACATTTCTGTGTCAGTGATGAAATCAAGATGTTTGCCAGAGTCATGTTGATACAGACAACGCAAAGCCATATCTGCTGATTCTGAGCCGTCCGCTGGTGGTGGCGTATCCGTTTCCACGTAATGCCAGAACTGTCTTTCCAGCTCTATCAGCCTGGCAATCAACTCATCATCTCGGGTAATGCGGTAAATCCTGATTTCCTGCCCACATACCAGCACACAGACATCAGCAGCCGACTTGCCAGTGACAGCAAGCTGATGCTGGACCTGACAGACGATGTATTCAGGCACACCGTCCCGCCACAAGCGGACACCGAATTCGCCCGCAGTCTTGCATTCCAGTATCTGGACGTCTGGTGCGCCGGTTACTTCCCGGTCAATATTTGCCAGCATCCAGGACTTGTCAGGATCTGGATGCTGTAGCACGGCATTGATCTTGCGTACCCGGTTACCGGTGCGGCGGGTATAGTGGGCCGCAACAATAGGTTCCAGCAGTGTTCCCCAATAGGTAGGGCTGGTTTCGTCATTGGGATCAATCTTGGGTAAATCAGCATCTCGGCCGGTCTTGACCATCCACAGTTCCAGTGACGACTGGTAAGGGTTCAGACCTACGGCTGTGCCAGCATCACTGCTGCCTATGCCTTGCTTGCGCACAGTTAGCCAGTCATCCCGGCTGAGTTCCTTGGTCTTGACCAGCTTCAGGGCTGGCCGGTTTGGTTTGGGTATATCGGTATTTTCTGCGGCAGACATAAAAGCTCCGGGTTGAATTTGATGGATTGATGAAAGAGAAAACAAAGAAATAAAGAAGAGCCAGGTCTTAAAGGCAAAAAAGCCCGGCAAGCGCATGCTGCCGGGCAGGGGGAGTGGTGTTTTCAGTTTCTGGTGCCCATAACACCCAAAGACACTTGTTTTTATTAATACTGCGGAACAGCCATGCAAATGCACTTGCCTGGCAGTTCTCTGTCAGAACCTGTTTCTTCCAACGACGTGGACGATCAGGCAACCATCAGTAACGCCTGATCCAGCGCTTTCTGCTTCAGGGATGCACCCTGACCAAACCAGGCTGATTCCAGCCTGTGGTCAGTGGTACGTGCCCGCTTCTGGTGATCGACATATTCGGTGACAGAATTCAGCAAACCAAATGCAGTTCCCTTGGAAGAACTGAGTTCAGCGCCTTTTCCCAGACCGTCATATAGCTCCTGTACTTTCTTCATCGCACGTTCATTGGTTAGGCCTGAAGCAGTATTGCTGGGATCAGTGAAGACACGCAGGAAGTAGTTCATTGCCTCATGCGATTTCACCTTGCGTTCGGACAGGGTTTTCATGCGGTACATAAAGGTATCCCAGGAAGCGACAGAGATGCCTAACTGACGTTTGACAGCTTGTGCATCAAAGTTCGTGTTGTGTGGCACCTTGACTGCACCACTGCTATTGTTGAGTGCAACTGCCAATGTGTTATTGCATACCACCCGTATGCTTGTGAATTGGGCTGTAGTCGCCAGACTGCCGTCGCAGGCTGTTGCCAGCAGCAGATATGCATTCACGACATCATTACCTTTGAGGGTGGCGGACTGATTGGTTTTAGCAAGCGCCCAGACCTTGCGGCCTTCTTTCAGGACCCCGGCAGTTTCCAGTTCGAATCCCGATACTTCCGTCAGGTCACGGTAAAACTCCAGGATTTCACGGGGTTGTACAACCTGGTAGCGGTTGGACACGACTGACAAAGCTGCCTTGGTATCTGAGCGGTACAGCACCTTTTGTTCGGGGAAGGTCATGATAGCCCCGAGACTGCCAACGCTTTCAGTCATAAAACGGACAGGGGACTCCTTGATTTCAAATGCCATACCGGCTTGCTTTGCCCATACTTCTATAGGTTGTTTGGCAGTGAGTTGGTTGCCCAGGCCATGCCAGGGGACTTCATTAACGTATGCCATGGTTTCGATGAGGTGTGCCATAAAGAATTTTCCTAATAAAAGACGCACGTTGTCATGCCGCTGAGACAGAACAGCAGAAACAAAACAACTAAATGAATACGATGCGAGAAGGGATTGAATGAAGGTGTTGCTTGAAGGGTAAAGCGAAGGATAAAGCAGAAGGTGATAATAATTGCAGAGTTACCGGGTTTGCATACTGAAGTGATAGCCACAATCCTGGCACTCGTAATTGTCCAGGATACGGTCATCCACGGCCTGACCCAGTTTGACGCCTACCGAACAACCGGTAGCGCCGCCGATCAGGCCGCCAATGATGGCACCGGCGAGCGTGCCAAGGGCGATGCCCAGAGGACCACCGGCGACACCGATAGAAGCGCCGACCTCGGCACCACCGACCAAGCTGGCTGTGCCTGCGGCGACACCGGCAACTGCACCGACTGTGCCACCAGTTTTCTTGCCATAGTTCTTAATGCGGATGCGGGTTGAATTGCAGCAGGGGCAGGCAGGATCTGCTGCCGCTGATATGTTTATTGCGGACGTGTTGATTTCTGACATGAAATGCCTTTTGTTTTGAAGAGTTGATAGGGAAGGGTAGTACTAGAAAGTGAAACTAGGTTCGAATGAATTTTTTGAGCGAATTACAAGAAAAGTAAAACTAACTCAGGGTTTGCCAAGCATCATTCTAAGCATCAGACTCTGGAGAGTGACACCAGGAACAAGACAAACAATGTAAAGGCTGCAAAGTCCATGTCCACATTGTCGTGGACGGCAAGGAACATGTAAGTAATTAGGGAAATGAAAAAGTACAGACAGACACGGAGATAGCTGCGGTTGCTCTTGCGGACGAGGGCTCTTGCCAGCACAGGGCGAGACTTGATTGCTTCGTGCAATGCCTCGCCGCTCGATGCTTTAAGGAGCGGGTGGTAAAGGATAATAGTCGCTAGTGTGAGTACGGCATTGACGATAGAGAAGAAAATGTTGTGATCCATGAGGATTTCCTTTATTGAGTATTCTGAAGAGGGAAGGGACTGGGTATCAGAGAGATACAACGCCTGATTCCAATTCAGTGATATGTGACTGAGAATTTTTAGAATACCTCTTGGAGAGACTTGAAATCTGCTACTAAATTATTGGGGCGGCGATATAATTTAGGACACACTCGCGATAGATTCTTAACGTCGCGGCGAGGGCGGCAATTGGAAGATATCTGTTGAACTGATTTTGAGGTTATTTAAAGCGATATGGCTAACAACGATACAAAACAGAATAAGAGATCAAGTGAAATGAGTAATCGGGTTTCCGACTACTGGAAATATTTCCTGCTTACTCTTAGCGCAATAGCTTTAGTTACTGGAATCAGCTATCTGTTGTATGGATTCACAGCAAATGGCACAGCCCTGGCTGTGTTAGGCATGGCAATATCCGTATTGGCTATTCCAGAGCGATTCGATTCATTCAAGGCTTTAGGATTTGAAGCAAAATTGAGAGAGGTCAAAAATGATCTCCATGATCAATTAAAAGCAGAATTCCTTGAGTCATCCCGAATTCATGCAAATTTCTTGTTTCAGCAATTGTCCTTACTTGGACGGCGGGAAACCGAGCCAAGAGTGCAGAGTCTGGAGAAAGCCAAAAGAATCTTCAATCATTTGTCAGATATTGGAATGTCTGCGGAAGAACTGGAAGAAGTGAGCAAGCCCTGGCATCGGTCGGTTTTTATTGATCTTATTTCACCAGCGGATAAAGCTATTCATGCCTGTTTAAGTCTGTTGACGCAGCATCGTGTTGAATTACAGAGATCTGGCGCAGACAATAGTGAGGCAATCAGATTAACTGAGCAAGCGATAGCTATTCGTGGAAATATGCTAAACATATTTAATGCCGAACCAGAAGATTTGCTGAAATCTATGCAGGAAGTCCTGCTAGCAATTCGCGGCGCAAATCTAGGTGAAGCACAGATTCATTTTAATGATTCTTTCGGGGAGGCTGAATCATCTCTTGGCTATGCGCAGGATTACTGGAAGACCAAGGTCCTGAAAAATGAAGCGTATTGGAAGAGGCAGGTCACGTCTGATAACGATATTTTGCAGCAGTTTTCAAACTCTGTTTAATCCTCATGAATATACCCGCGGTAGAAGACCCGGGTATACCGGAAGTATTGGATTTGTCGTGTGGGTTGCATATGTCAGCTCATCAAGTCATCGGCACTGACTATGAGAAACTCATCCAGCTTCGTATGAAGATAAAAGAGAGGCTAAAGAATGGGATGCCTCTCTATACTTGCTCAGTCTGTGGAATTGCGGTGAGCTTGCTAAGGAACAAGATGAGTCGCCATTTTTTATTTAGGCATCTGAAGGAAGATGGATGGTGTCCGCAAATTTCTCGCGATGAGTTATCGAGAGAGGAGATCAATTCACGCAAATACAATGGTGCAAAGGAAAGTGCACTGCATGGCAGAATGAAGTCCTTAGTAGCTCAATCTCTGGCGGCAGACAAAGAATTTTCTGACATCAAGGTAGAAGAGAGGTGGATGGGAAGCCTGTCTTGCGAGTGGCGCCAGCCTGATATTTGTGCGACATATCGGGGAACAAAGATTGTATTTGAAATTCAACTTTCGACGACTTACCTGGATGTCATTGTAGAGCGGATCAGAACAAAGTTTGATCTGCATCAATGTTTTGACCTTGCGCTGACCAGTTTCTGGCATGCGCAAGCAAGATGGCGCTCGCAGATTATTTGTGTAGCTTCTTTATGTAACTTATTTATGCAACTTTCCTAAGCAGGTTTCCTACATCACCCTGATCGGTAAAACAAATGACTGAAGCAAGTTCTTCTTTTTCATTACAAGGCAAGCGTGGCATTATCATTGGCTTGGCCAATGAACACAGCATCGCCTATGGCTGTGCTGCCATGCTACGGCAACTGGGCGCAAAGATGGTGTTATCCTGCGTGAATGACAAAGCCCGGCAATTCGTGGCACCACTGGCAGGCGCGCTTGAATCAAGCTTGGTGGTGTGCGATGTCGAGCAGGATGGTTCACTGGAAGCGCTGGTTGATGCCGCAGCCAAAGAATTGGGTGAGTTCGACTTTGTCATTCATTCCATCGCCTGGGCACCGCTGGATGATTTGCATGGTCGCGTCATCGACAGTTCCAGTGCTGGCTTCTCGCGTGCCATGAATGTGTCCTGTCATTCATTTGCCCGCCTCGCTAAATTATGCGAACCACATTTGAGCAAGAATGCTAGTATCATGACCATGACCTATCTGGGGGCAGACGAAGCAGTTGCTCATTATGGCATCATGGGCCCGGTCAAGGCCGCGCTGGAATCAACAGTACGTTACCTGGCGACCGAGCTTGGCGCCAGGGGTACGCGGGTACATGCCATTTCCCCAGGTCCTGTGCCTACCCGCGCCGCATCGGGTTTGCAGGATTTTGATGCATTGATGCAAAAAGCCATCGCCCGCTCACCTTTGTGCCGGCTGGTGACGCTGGATGAAATCGGCAGACTGGCCGCCTTTCTGGTCAGCGATGCATCCTCAGGCATGACAGGGCAAACCCTGTATGTTGATGGTGGTTATCACATCGTGAATTGATGAAAGTCCAGATTCCAATGAATACCATAAACACTGATTTGAACGAGCCAGACATCATTTCCAACGTGGTGTACGAAGATTTGCAAATAGGGCAGAGCGCCAGCCAGGTACGTACATTGACCAATGCCGATATCCAGGCTTTTGCCACGGTCACTGGTGATGTCAATCCCACCCATCTGGATGCCGAGTATGCAGCGCATACCTTGTTCCATGGCGTCATCGCTCACGGCATGTGGGGTGGGGCGCTGATTTCCACTATCCTTGGCACGCGCCTGCCCGGGCCAGGTACGATTTACCTGGAACAAAACCTGCACTTTGCCAAGCCTGTACGCATAGGCGACACCCTGACTGTGTCTGCAACAGTCGTGGCAAAAGACGACGAAAAAAAACGCGTGACCCTGGACTGCGAAATCATCAACCAGAAAGGTGACAGGGTCGTCTACGGCAATGCCCTGGTCATCGCCCCGACAGAAAAAGTCAGTCGCCCGCGCACCCATTTGCCCACCATGACCATGTTTGACCTGGGCGAACGCCAGCGCCATTTGCTGGATAGTGTCAAGGATTTACCAGCGATACGCTGCGCGGTTGTTCATCCCTGTGATGCAGATTCTTTGCAAGGTGCAGTGGATGCCGCCAGGCAGGGCTTGATTATTCCGGTGTTGGTCGCCCCACTGGAAAAACTGCTCGCCGTTGCTGCAGCCGTGAATATTGATATCACAGGATTTGAAAAAGTTGATGCTCCACATAGCCATGCCGCTGCCGACATAGCCGCCGAAATGGCTGCCAAGGGCCAAGTGGAAGCCCTGATGAAAGGCAGCCTGCATACCGACGAACTCATGCATGCCGTGGTTGAATGCACTGCCTTGCGCACTGGTAGACGGTTGTCGCACGTTTATCATCTGGATGTGCCCATGTATCACAAGCTCTTGTTGCTGACAGATGCCGCTCTGAATATCTATCCCACCTTGCCAGAAAAAGCTGACATACTGCAAAATGCCATCAACCTGGCCCACGCACTGAACATCCCTCTACCGAAGGTCGCCCTGTTGTCGGCGGTAGAAACGGTTAACCCTAAAATCATGTCTACGATCGATGCTGCTGCTTTGTGCAAAATGGCGGAACGCAAACAAATCACTGGCGCAATTGTTGATGGCCCGCTGGCATTTGACAATGCCATATCTGCCCGTGCAGCGCAGATCAAGGGCATCGTCTCTGCCGTTTCTGGAGATGTTGATATTCTCATGGTGCCGGATCTGGAATCTGGCAATATGCTGGGCAAGCAATTTGAATATTTGGCAGGCGCTGCAACTTGTGGTGTCGTCCTGGGTGCCAAAGTGCCTATTGCATTGACTAGCCGTGCCGATGGGCCATCTTCCAGGGTTGCTTCAGCCGCACTGGTTAAATTGCTGGCCCATGAATACCGGAAGAATGTGCCATGAAAAACCCGGTCATCCTCTCCGTGAATTCAGGTTCGTCCAGCATCAAGTTTGCGCTGTACCCGTATACTGATGCGGGAGTCACACGCAGCAATCTGACTGGCGTGATTGAGGGACTGCAACCCGGTGGCAAGCCCGTCATACAATTCCGTGCTGGCACTGAAGTGCAGGAATTGATGTTGGACGAAGCTGCAATCAATGCGGCAGATGGTGATCAGTTTGCTGCTGCATTAGTAGCCCTGCATGGTTTATTGCTGAGTCATAGCGCAGACATGCAAATAGCTAGTGTTGCCCACCGCATAGTCCACGGTGGCGAGCGCTTTTCATCTTCCATTATTATTGATGATGACGCCCTTGCTTACCTGCATACCCTCGATACGCTAGCACCCTTGCATCAGCCGCATAACCTGGAAGGAGTCGTCGCTTTCCGTCGTGCCTATCCCGGCATACCGCAAATAGCCTGTTTTGATACTGGCTTCCATGCCGATATGCCAGCATGCGAAACCACGCTGGCTTTACCGCAATCTCTGCGTGCCACTGGCATACGCCGTTACGGTTTTCACGGACTGTCTTACCGCTATGTCGCCAGCCACCTGGCCCAGCAATCGGCACGTGCATTTGATCCCGCTGCCGGGCGCGTCATCATGCTGCACCTCGGTAATGGTGCCAGCGCCTGCGGCATGAAAAACGGCAAAAGCATCGCCACCTCCATGGGCTTTTCTGCACTCGACGGCCTGATGATGGGCACCCGCTGCGGTGCACTCGATCCCGGTGTCTTGCTGCATTTGATGCAGCAGGGCTGGGATGAAAAACGACTTGAAACGACTCTGTATAAAGAATCCGGTTTACTGGGGGTTTCCGGCATTTCTGCTGACATGCGCACCCTGCGCGCGAGCAGCGACCCGCAAGCCAACTTCGCCATCGATTTATTCACCTACCGCGTCATACGCGAATGCGGTGCTCTAAGCGCCTGTTTGAATGGCCTGGATGTGCTGGTGTTTACGGGCGGTATAGGCGAGCACGATGCTGTATTAAGGCAGCAAGTGGCAGAAGGGCTGGCCTATCTTGGCGTGCGAGTCGATACAAACAAAAATAGCGCAGCACGTGGGGACCACATCATGGCAATCCATACCCCGAACAGCAGCATAGAAGTTTGGGTGGTGCCTACTGATGAGGGACGTATCGCTGCAATGGATGCACAGCAGCTACTCCACCCCAAGCAATGAGGTGAATTTTTAAGTGACTCTAAGTGATTAAATAGCAGCCTTGTAACTGAAACAAAGTTTGCCGTGATATCAAAAATCTTGGCTCACTTTAGTTTTTCAAGGTTTGTAAGTCTTTTAGCGATTCAAGTGCTTTGGGAGACAGGTTTTCTGTCTCTTTCACGATGTCCAATAGCACGTCAGTGTTCTGACCAAGTTGAGTACCATACGACGCTAGCTAAAATACCTGCGCCTCTATTCCCGCATCCCCTGAGACAGGCGGAATCATATTGTAGAACCAGGTCGTATTCGGCTCTATGCTTTGCGCAACGCTGCCACTCCAGGGAAAGTGAACCTGTGGTGACCAAACCCATAACCATGGATACGCGATAGCTCCTTGTTTTGATGAGAATTTCAATAAACAATCACATGCAACTTGAAACAACGGCGTCCTTTATTGACAGTACACCTCACTAAAGATTACGACTAGCTAGACCAATTATGTTGGACGGAACCAGAAGGTTATTTTTTAGAAATCAAGCGTATCAGTACATCTTTAAAAAATTAGTAAAATCCTTAGCCAGGATCATAAAAAAGTATAAAAATCTAATTGGCCGTTCGAAATTTCGAACAGAATATCGTCTTCATAATTGGTATTGCAAGCGTCCACATTATTGTTTTGCATTTTCTGATCACTTGTCTTACCGTTACTTTCAAGTACCCAAACATCATTCCTGAGATTAAGCTGTGAGTGAAAGATTAGAAATCATTTCATAAATACTCTGAAGGTCGCCATCAGAGTGATGCAAAGCAGCGCGGCAAGCAAGCTGATTGCCAATTGAGCGAACGGTAATCTGGCAAAATAAAACAGCTTGACTAATTCAGGTAAAAACAGCGCCAAAGACAACACTGCGACAGCAAATGTTACCACCCACCACAACACTGGGTTGGGTAGGCGCAAACTATGCAAAATATTGGCTGACAAACTACGGTTGATGAAAATAAGACCTATATTGCCTATCACCATGGCCGTGAATGCCATAGTCCTGGCTTGATTCACTTCCATCGGTTGTTGCAGGGCCAGGTAGTAAATTGCCAGTATGGTTAAGAGCAAAGCTGAACCTTGCAGCAAACCCTTGAGTAAGGTTTTGCGGTTAAAGATGCTTGCATTGGTGGCGCGTGGTAGCCTATGCATGGCATCTTTTTCTTCCACCTCTGCTTCAAATACCAGTGAACAGGTAGGGTCGATAATGAGTTGTAAAAACAAAATATGCACAGGCATTAGCATGACAGGCCAACCCATCATGACGGGAATAACCGACATGCCAATGACAGGGATGTGAACGGCAACGATAAAACAAATGGTTTTTCTTAGGTTATCAAAGATCCTGCGACCTGATTTGACGGCTGCGACGATAGACGAAAACTCATCATCCAGTAATACCAATGCAGCAGACTCACGCGCCACGTCAGTGCCACGCTTGCCCATGGCAATACCTATGTTTGCAGCTTTCAGCGCAGGGGCATCATTCACCCCGTCACCCGTCATGGCAACGACTTCTCCGGCGGCTTTGAAGGCATTTACCAGACGCAGTTTTTGCTCCGGGGCGACACGGCAAAATATGGCTACGTCGGCAATGCGTTGCTGCAATTGCGTCTCATCCATGTCGTTGAGTTCTGCCCCGGTGATGATGCCCCCGGCAACTGGCAAGCCACACTGTGCTGCAATATTTTTTGCGGTTGCAGGATAGTCACCAGTAATCATCACTACCCGTATCCCGGCAGTCTGACATTCATGGATAGCTTCTGGCACTCCGGGACGTATCGGGTCTGCCATTGCTATCAGACCGACCAGTTCAAAATCAAAATCATGCTGGATGTCCGGCAGTTCAGCGTCCGCTATGTTCTCGATGATAATGGGCGCATGGGCGGCCTTGAATTTTGCTTTGGCAACACCGAGTACACGTAGCCCTTTTTCAGCCATCAAGTTGACTTGTTCCAGCAATGCTTCTACTTCATCGGTTGGCAAATGGCAAAGGTCGGCGATAGCCTCGGGCGCTCCTTTGGTGGCAATGACATACTGCTCCCTGTCTTCCGATGCCCATACTCTAGACATGGCCAGCAATTCCTTTGACAGTGGATATTCTTCGACCAGTCCCCAGCCCGCGTGCAAATGCTCGGTTTTGCCGAGCATGTTGTTACCGGCGTTCTGGATAGCCACTTCCATAGGGTCAAACGGCTCACGGTGGCTGGCCAGAATGGCGAACTCAAGCACTTCATGAAATTCTTCTGGCAAATCAGATGTCGGCTGCTGGCAGTCAATGACTTTATTCCCTGAGAATAATAGTACTACCTCCATTTTATTTTGCGTCAGCGTGCCGGTTTTGTCCGTGCATAAAACTGTCATTGCTCCAAGAGTCTCTATGGCTGGTACTCTGCGCGTCAATACCTGCTGCTTTGCCATGCGCCATGCGCCTATACCAAGGAAGAGGGTTAATACGACTGGTAATTCTTCAGGTATCAAGGCCATTGCAAAAGTAAGACCTATCAGTACCCCATCCAGCCAAAGATGACGACTTAATCCATACCAGATTGCCAATAATACAGCCATGCCCAGGCTGGAGAGGGCGACATATTTGACTACCTTGCGGGTTTCAACTTGCACCCGTGTGGGCTCTATTTCGACCGACGATAAGGCTGCGCCTATCTTGCCTAAGGCAGTCTGGCCACCTGTTGCCAGCACTTGCGCCAACCCTTTGCCTTGCACTACCAGGCTACCAGAAAAGACAAAAGGCGTATCTTCACCTCCAGCTTGTCCCATTAGTGCTGGTAAAACTTCCTGGGCGGCTTTATTGACAGGAACAGATTCGCCGGTCAGCAGGGATTCATCGACAGTCATATTCAAGCAAGACAACAAGACAGCATCTGCGGCTATCCTGTCGCCTTCGGCCAGTACAAGCATATCGCCAGGAACCACTTCACGGCCTGCTATCCGTATTTGTTGGCCATCCCTGATCACCAGCGCCCGCGGGCTGGATAAGTCACGCAAGGCCTCCAGCGCACGCTCAGTTTTGTGCTCCTGATAAAAAGTTATTGCGATGATGACAAAAACAAAAGCCAGCAGCACCAGCGCTTCACGCAAGTCTCCCAGTAACAGATAAATGCTGCCACAAGCGATTAACAGCAAGAGCATAGGTTCACTTAATACTGTCCAGGCAATTGCCCAGACCTTGCGTGGCTTGGCTGATGGCAACTCGTTGGGGCCGATTGCCAGAAGTCGCTCGCTTGAAGCGGCAGAGCTAAGTCCGGTGGTTGCAGCAAGCTCAGGTGTTGCCATGTCAGCGCCTGTCAGTGGTAATTCAAAGTTACAGCTTTACAGAGATAAGCAGGCTGGCATATTGATCAATCGCAAAGCTACGGCATTGAAGCAGGAAGTAGAACTCATTTCATCAATAGTAGTGGGTGCGGCCAAGTCGATTTGAGGTGTAGTGCAAGGCAACGCGATGGATGACACAACCACCTTCAGCATTTGAGACCTGACCTGTCTTTGATAGATGAATATAATATTGATGAAGAATTTTAATTTGTGAAATATGGGCTCGCTTGCCTGCCTTAGATTCCAGAGACTTTTCGCTAAACCGCTTGACCAAATCCTCACATATGTCGCATCGCTGGAATCGCTCTGGTGGCGATGTGCCAGGCGAATAAAATTTACTGTCGAATTCCGTCAGCAGCAATTTGGCTTGAACCCCTAAGTTTACTCCGAGCAATACTGTAGTCGGAAACTATCAGCGATCTGATATGCAATTTACCTGCAGGACTGGCTGTGAACGGAAATACTTCAACATCGCACTCTAATCTTGATTAGATCCTAACGTTTATTTTGAACTTCTTGTAAGGGAAGTTGCTTTCCTGGTTCAGTTTACTCATGGTGTGAATCAAATGGTCATTACCGAAATGAATCGCAAAATGATGGCTGGAAGAAAAATTTCTACTATGCATGGGAAGTTTTTTAAAGACGCTGGCCGCTTTGAGTTGAAAAATCGCTAGCATCAGTAAGGCATATCTTCACAAGATGCTTCGTTGCTCCAAAAACTCTTTCAATATAAGGAAAAAATTCAGTTGCCTTATGCCTCTATGATACGTCCAGATTGTCGGATTTGTGCTGGCTAGTAACCACAAACAGTAAGTGTGTCAGCGCACAGAGTCAGCCTTAAGCAACGCGCATGATGATTGATTATGGAAGCTTAAACGCATGTACGCAAGAGGAGCAGGACATGGATCGTCGTACGTTCGTTCAGGTAGCCGGTGGCGGCTTTATCGTCTCTGCTGCAATGGCCTCCGCAGGATGCGCTCAACACATGCCTGCCGTTGCCATTGAGTCGTGGCGCGGCCCAGGCCAAGAAGCTGACCTCAGACGCTGGATAATCGGCTATGCGATCTTGGCACCGCACTCCCACAATTTGCAATCATGGATTGTAGATTTGCGTACACCGAATGAAATAGTATTGCGTTGCGACCTGACCCGCCTATTGCCAGAGACTGACCCATTCTCGCGGCAAATTATGATGAGCCATGGTACCTTTCTTGAGCTGTTGGATCTGGCTGCGCGTGAGCGGGGTCTGAGAGCCGATATTTCACTGTTTCCAGAAGGTGTGTTCGGCTCGTCCACACTTGATCAACGGCCGGTCGCACGTATACGGCTAGCGCCTGATCCCTCTGTATTCAGGGACCCCCTATTTACTCAAATACTGAATCGGCGAACCAATCGTAGTGTCTATGACTCTGCCAGTCGCGTGCCGTCGGAGGCATGGCAAGCGATGTCGGAGAGTGTTAAACCGAATTCCTTGCGTATTGGATTTGTTGGCCTGGATCAGCCTGATGCGCTACATCGTCATCGTTCCATTGCTGCCGAAGCATGGCGTATCGAACTGAGTACGGCGAGGGTAGTCATGGAAACGTACAAGGTGCTGCGTGTCGGAGGTGCGGAAATTGTACAACACCGAGATGGCTTGTTCGTGCTGGACCGATTCCCTGTCGTGATGAGCAAGCTTGGGCTATTCAACCGCGGTAAGCCGCCCGCACCATCCGACTACGCCACCACCAGCCAGATCAAAGATTTCAATACAAAGCTCGACTCAACACCAGGGTTTTTTTGGATGGTTACTGATGGCAATGACCGCGTGACCCAGGTTAATGCGGGTCGCGCCTATGTTCGCGTGCAACTTGCTGCCACTGCCGCAGGAATCGCTTTGCAGCCACTTTCGCAAGCCTTGCAGGAATATCCAGAACAGACCAAACCCTATGCAGATATTCGCAGTTTACTCAATGTATCTCATCCGGACGGCACCGTGCAGATGTGGGCTCGGGCTGGTTTTGCACCACCAGTCGGACCTGCGCCACGTCGAGGTGTTGACGCACAACTATTAAAGGGATGAGCCGATGATCATTCTGGCCTACATGATATTGTTGGCGGTTTTGGTTGCGGCTGCCGTTTTGGTGCCGGGTCGCTTGCGCTGGAAGCGCAGGAGCTTCGCCCTGTCCGAAAAAATGCAAGCTGCCTGTCGTCCCTTTTCCAGAAAATTCTATGATCCAGTCGAAATCGAAGATCTACCGTTACCAGTGAAACACTACTTTGAGACCGCATTGCGCGAGGGGCAGGCAATGATCGCCATTGTTCGGTTTACACAGCAAGGGACGTTTCGGCAAAACGAGAAGAAGGACAACTGGCAACCGTTCCAGGCTACCCAGTTCGTGACAACGCATCCGCCAGGATTTGAATGGGATGCGCGCATCAGGATGGCTCCGGGCATCTATGTCTGGGTTCGGGATGCCTATGTTCTTGGTGCCGGATCTTTGCGTGCTGCCCTACTCGGTCTTATAACAGTGGCAGACTTACGTGATACTGCGGCGTTGGCAAGCGGCGAGCTGATGCGTTATCTGGCTGAGGCGGTTTGGTATCCAACAGCACTGCTGCCTAGCCAGGGTGTGCTATGGCAAAGCATCGATGAAACCTCCGCAAGGGCGACTCTCAGTGATGGCACAACGACTGTCTCGCTAGATTTTAGATTCGGGGCAGATGGCTTGATCGCGGAAGTATGGTCTAAATCCCGTTCGCGAACGGCAACCGAGTCGGCACCATGGCTTTGCCGTTTAGGTACGTATGAACAGCGTTTCGGTATGTCTATCCCGCTGCTGGGTGAGGTGGAGTGGGAATTGCCGGCGGGACCGGCACCATACTTTAAGGGGCGATTGACAAACATTGATTATGAGTTCGTGAGCCAGTAAATAATTCATTCTGCTGATTAATTCGATCTCACGTCACTATTTCAATGGGAAATTGTTTCCAAATCTTCTCAATCAAATCACTTGCTTGGAATCATCATCGACCTATTCAGTCTGAGTAAATCCGTTCTCTATGATTTACAGAGATATCTTTGGTCTAGCACCTTGATGTAAATCAAACGATTTGTCGTTTGCACTCATATGTCCCATTACTGTTGCGCAATGAAATGAAATGCGCATAAGTGTGATGTCGCACAGACCAGAGCTCACATAAGGTTTAATCTCACCTGTGCACTTACTAAAGATGAAACTTTTGTTTAACCAAGAGTTTTCCAACTTGGACTATTTTGGGTGTGTATAGATTTTTCTATGATCTCCAACTTATTGTAAAGAGGCTCCTGATTTGTCTAATACACGTATTTGCAGTCAAGAAACTATTTTTTCCACGCAAAAAATCCTACCTGACTATCGTAAAGTGCTTTATATCGAAGACCATCCGGCAAATTTAGCTTTGGTAGGTAACTTGCTGGCGAGACGCCTTGACTGGAAGTTGCTAACAGCTAGGGATGGCAATCTTGGTATTACCATAGCCCGCACTAATCAACCGGACGTTATCTTGATGGATATTAACTTGCCCGGTATTAGCGGCTTCGAAGCATTAGAAATTTTGCTTGCAGATCCAGAAATTGCGCATATTCCCGTCATTGCATTATCGTCAGATGCGTTTCCGCATCAGATAGAAAAAGGCATCAAGGCCGGATTTTTTCGGTATTTGACCAAACCATACAAGCTCGATGATTTGATGGGTGCGTTGGATGATTCCATCTATTTTTCTTTAAATAACTGTGGTTACTCGGCAACCAATCTAGGCGAAGAGGCCACCGTTCTAACGTAAAAAAGACCGAAACATAGTAACCGTAATCCCAAGCAGCACAAGCACTATTTTCCTAGTTACTTTGTTCTTTTATGCGTCGCCACCTCAACCTGATAAGGCTACTGTTCCTTCACTGGTAGTCTGAATATTCACTCCATTTTTCCAGTATTTATTGCCGACAAATCGGTAACAAGGATGTTCTTACAAGCACGTGACGGCTTCAAATTCTTTCTCTAATCGTCGCTGCCAAATGTCGTGATAGTCCTTACATCGCGATATTTTTAATATGCGTGCCACCGTACCGAAGGCCATTGCATAGAAGTCCACTATCGGACGATTAGATTTACCTTGCAAACGATCATTCTCAGCAATATTGCAGAGAGCGAAGCCTTTGCAATTACTCAGAAAGAGTTCACATCATGGCCTATCAAAGCATCAACCCGAACGACGGTAAGATCATTAAAACATTTGAGCATTTCAATAAATCTCAACTTGAAAAATCACTCGCTACTGCTGAATCATGTTTTCAAGCATGGAGACATACTAGCTACAAAGACCGCGCCGCTATCGTAAATAGGGCAGCCAAGCTTATGGCTGCGAATGTGGATGATTTCGCCAAGCTGGCAACGCTGGAGATGGGCAAGCGCATCAACGAAGCGCGCGGTGAAGTTATTTTCAGCGCTGATATCCTGACCTATTACGCAGATCATGCCGAAAACTTTCTCAAGCCAATGACGTTGAGCCCGAAAGTCGGCGAGGCACACATGGAAAGCAGCCCATTTGGTGTGCTCTTTTGCGTTGAGCCATGGAATTTCCCGTATTACCAACTTGCGCGTGTCGCCGGACCGCAATTAATGGCTGGTAATGTCGTGGTAGTGAAGCATGCAGGCTGTGTACCACAATGTGCGATTGCCTTTGAAAAGCTCTGGATTGATGCTGGTGCTCCTGTGGGAACTTATACGAATTTACTGATTACACATGAACAGTCAGAGGCCGTGATCGACGATCCACGTATCAGAGGTGTGGCATTGACCGGGAGTGTTGCGGCGGGACGGGCCGTTGCTGCCCGAGCTGGGCAAAACCTCAAAAAGACTTCGATGGAATTAGGGGGTAGTGATGCGTTTATCGTGCTTGAAGACGCTGACCTCGAAACAACTATTCCATGGGCGGTCTGGGGAAAAATGTATAACGGTGGTCAAACTTGTTGTGCCGCGAAGCGTTTTATTGTGGTCGACTCTATAGCTGACGAATTTCTTGAGAAATTCTCGTCTGCATTGTCTGCATTAATACCAGGTGATCCGATGGACGAATCAACCACGCATGGGCCTTTATCGACAGAAGAAGCATTACTTCAATTAATCAAGCAGGTTGACGGTGCCGTGAAACATGGTGCCAAGCTAGTGATGGGAGGTAAGCGTCTTAACCGCGCTGGCTCCTTTATGGAGATCACAATCCTCACTGACATCAAGCCAGAAAATCCAGCTTTCCGCGATGAATTCTTTGGACCAGTGGTTTGCTTCTACCGTGTCAAAGACGAAGCAGCCGCCATTGCGTTGGCAAACGATTCCGACTTTGGCTTGGGCGGGTCAGTATTCACCATAGACATCGCGCGTGGCAAACGTATTGCAAGCCAGGTCGATACCGGCATGATGTTTATTAATAATCTCGATTGGGCAGATGCTGAACTTCCGTTTGGCGGGATCAAATACTCCGGTTACGGACGCGAATTGGGCAACATGGGAATACAAGAATTCGTGAATAAGAAGTTGGTCCGTATTACAGAGCACGCTGCCCCCAACTGACTGGCGAAAAAATTCAATCATGTACATCAACAACGTCTCAGTTTTGACAAAGCCACTTGCACGCAGGTGTCGCATGGCACTCGAGCCTCCTTTGACTTCGACAATAAACGAAGCGGGCGACCATTCTCATCGTTTGAAGGGAACCTTAACAATGAAATCTCAAGACGGTAGATTGTCTGATACCAAAAACCAGATTAGCTATCAGAGCGGATCCTCGGACTGATTTCGTCCACTTTCAGTAGTCTGGCAATCAGGGGCAAAACCCATATCGGGGTCGTTGCCTTACCACATCGCAGGTTGCGTGAACTTACGTAAGCTCAAAAGGAGATATTCATGACACAAAAAATGCAAGCGGCAGTTGTCGAAAATTTCGGTAAGCCATTAGCTATCAGAGAATGGGACATTCCCCAACCTGGTCCCGGCCAGATTCTCATAAAAACCGAAGCTTGCGGTGTTTGTCACACGGATTTACATGCTGCCAATGGTGATTGGCCGCTTAAGCCTGCATTACCATTCATTCCAGGGCACGAAGGCATAGGCGTTGTTACTGCCCTAGGTAAAGGAGTAACTGCTGTAAAAGAAGGCGACCGGGTAGGCGTACCCTGGCTCTACTCGGCTTGCGGACATTGCGAATACTGCCTGGCTGCCCGGGAGCCAGTGTGTGCCGATGCCCAGTTTGGTGGTTATACGAAGAATGGCGGATTCGCCGAATTCATTATTGCTGATCCAAATTATGTTGCACACATTCCATCACACCTGGCATCACGAGATGCTGCACCGCTTATTTGTGCAGGCATTACCTCGTACAAGGGAATCAAAGAAACGCAAGCTAAACCCGGCGATTGGATTGTCATTTCCGGCGTTGGTGGCTTGGGACATTTAGCTGTTCAGTACGCAAAGGCGATGGGCTTGCATGTATGTGCAGTCGATATTGATGACAGTAAACTCGCGCATGCAAAACGTCTCGGCGCGGATGCAGTTGTCAATGCCAGGGCTGAGGATGCAATTGAAGCAGTGAAGAAAGCCACTAGTGGCGGGGCGCATGGAGTATTGATTACCGCACCTTCGCTTGCAGCGTTCAAACAGGGTGTAGGTATGACCCGCAAGTGGGGCACCTGTGTATTGGTAGGGTTGCCGCCCGGGGAATTCCCGACGCCATTGTTCGATGTCGTCGCCAATTGCATCACGATTCGTGGTTCTTTCGTCGGCAATCGCCTGGACATGGCAGAAGCATTAGCTTTTGCAGTGGATGGTAAGGTCAAAGCGGATATTGAATTGCAACCACTGTCGGCGATCAATAAGGTATTCGAACGACTTGCGCATGGTGATGTACCCGCCCGTGTTGTGCTCGAATTTATCGATTCCTAGGGTAATCCAATGTCAATTGTCTTGAATACTTCCACGGCTTTGCTTACGGCAATTCAAATGGCTGAAGCGGATCGCTTGACTACTGCGAACGGCATCAGCGATATTGATCTGATGGAAAATGCAGGTCGCCCCGTCGCACAAGCAATCCTGCAACGCTGGGCAAGATGTCCTGTCATCGTTCTATGTGGCCCTGGTAGCAATGGTGGTGACGGCTTTGTAGTAGCCAGACGACTAGCTGAAGTCAACTGGCCTGTACGTATTGCATTATTGGTTCCGCGCGATCAACTTCGAGGCCCCGCTGCCCATCACGCAGCGCTGTGGCGGGGGGCCGTAGAATGCATGGCTCCAGAGGCACTTGATGGTGCGGAATTGGTTGTCGATGCAATTTTCGGGGCAGGGTTAAGTCGTCCGCTCGAAGGTGTTGCTGCTACCACGTTAGCCGCAGCAGCAGCTAGCAAGTTGCCAATCGTCGCGGTTGACGTACCTAGTGGCTTAATGGGTGACTCGGGTTTAAGTCTCGGTGCTGTAAAGTGTGTACTCACGGTAACTTGCTTTCGCAAGAAGCCCGGTCACCTGCTGTTGCCAGGACGATCGCTCTGCGGCGAAGTGGTAGTGGCCGACATTGGCACGCCGGTGTCCGTATTCGGTGAGGTCAATCCCGATACTTTTGAAAACGATCCAAGATTATGGGCAAGTGCTCTTCCTAAGCTCGCAGAAAATGACAACAAATATACGCGTGGACACGCATTGTTGATCGGTGGGTATCCAGCGACTGGTGCTGCGCGTATGGCAGCACGCGCTGCGGCACGCTCCGGCGCAGGACTGACTACCATAGCCGTGCCTGAGTTGGCATTGCCCATATACGCGGCTTCCCTGACCAGTATCATGGTAAGTCCCCTCGTGATTGCCGAAGATCTGCAATTGCTACTTTCTGATAGTAGATATACTGGATTTCTGATTGGCCCTGGCACAGGGTGTGGTCCGGCAACTCGTGTGCAGGTGCAGGAAATCTTGAAGACGGGGCGACCCACTGTACTCGACGCTGACGCATTGTCGACTTTCCGGGATGATCTATCAGTGTTGTCTCGGTCCATCATTGGACCCTGTGTGTTGACGCCCCATGAAGGCGAATTTACCCGCCTCTTCGATGTCAGCGGCGACAAGCTGACCCGGACCCGTGCTGCGGCACGAGCATGCGGCGCCATCATCGTTCTCAAAGGCAGCGATACAGTAATCGCGGCACCAGATGGAAGGGCCATTATCAATGCCAACGCACCACCCACCTTGGCTACTGCAGGTGCAGGAGACGTACTTGGCGGCATCATACTGGGCCTACTGGCACAAGGTATGGACCCCTTCCTGGCCGCCGCAGCAGCAGTTTGGCTGCACGGTGCTGCTGCTAGTGCTTTCGGTCCAAAGCTATTAGCTGAGGATATTCCTGATCTGCTTCCAACAGTCTTTTCGCAATTACAAGCGTTACCAAGGTCATAGGTGAATTTATTATGCAAGCAATGGTATTGAACAAGATTGGTACTCCGCTTGAATGGACGAATTTACCTGATCGTGAACCAGGGCCAGGCGAAATTCGCGTGAAAATTGGTGCATGCGGCGTCTGTCGCACAGACTTGCATGTGGTTGATGGCGAATTGCCGACTCCGCAGGTACCGATAATCCCTGGACATGAAATTGTAGGGAGAATAGATAAAATAGGATTGGGGGTTGAGGGATTCACGTTGGGCGAGCGTATCGGCGTCCCTTGGCTTGGCCATACCTGCGGTGTTTGCCCATATTGCGTCGACAACCATGAAAATCTCTGTGATCGACCGATATTCACCGGATACACTCGCGACGGTGGTTTTGCGACGCACACGATTGTTGATGCCCACTTTGCCATACGACTAGGGGAAGTGGGCAGCGATGTTGACCTTGCGCCTTTGCTGTGTGCTGGCCTTATTGGGTGGCGTTCCTTAGGTATCGCTGGACCCGGCAGAAAGTTGGGACTGTATGGATTCGGCGCATCTGCACATATCGTGGCACAGGTAGCGAAATGGCAGGGACGCTCTGTATATGCTTTCACCCGCCCCAGTGATATTGCCACCCAAGCTTTTGCGCTTCATCTTGGCGTCACCTGGGCGGGAGGATCTGACGAATTGCCCACAGACCACCTCGATGCAGCGATTATTTTTGCACCCGACGGTGATCTAGTACCTATTGCGTTAAAGGCGGTTCGAAAGGGTGGGCGTGTTGTATGCGCTGGGATTCACATGAGTGATATTCCCAGCTTGCCCTATAGCTTATTGTGGGAAGAGCGGCAACTTGTGTCGGTAGCAAACCTGACGCGGCAAGATGGAGCCGATTTTTTCCGACTAGCACCTCAGATTGGAATCGTTACCCACACCAACAGCTATCCCCTTAGCCAGGCAAATTCAGCGCTTGATGACCTTCGTGCCGGTCGGTTCGAAGGTGCAGCAGTGCTTGTTCCATAAGTGATTTCTTTTGGAATTGCGCGTAAAAAATATAAAAAAGACTGCTATATGTTTGACATCGAACAGACCAAGCAACGAAATGCTTGTAGGCTAAATTTTCCCTAACTGTGAAAAGAGACAAAAATGAAAACCGATGCAAAACTGAAAGAAGACGTTAATGCTGAGTTGCAATGGGAGCCGTCTATTAATGCAGCAAGAATTGGTGTGGAGGTAAAGGATGGCATCGTGACTCTCGCTGGACATGTCGATAGCTATTCAGAAAAACTGGAAGTCGAACGCGCTACACAACGTGTCACTGGTGTTAGAGCGCTCGCTGTTGAGATCGAAATTGATTTGCCTGGCACTAGCCATAGGCATGATCGTGACATTGCCGCTACGGCACAAAACGTGTTGGGCTGGATGTCGATTTTACCGTATGGATCAGTCAAGATCATGGTTGAAAATGGCTGGATCACTCTCTCAGGAGAAGTTGATTGGGAATTTCAAAAGGTAGCAGCAGTCGTTGCCGTTCGTTACTTAATGGGTGTCAGAGGCGTGAGCGACGATATCCAGATTAAAAGTAAAGTGTCCCCTGGTGTCGTCAAATCAGAAATTGAAGCCGCATTGAAACGCAGCGCCATGGATGACGCAAAAAAAATAAACGTCGTAGTGGATAACGCTAATGTGACCTTGTCCGGAAAAGTAGGCAACTGGGCTGAGCGTGAATCTGCAAGGCATGCTGCATGGGGTACACCTGGTGTAAAAAAAGTAGTCGATAACATGACGCTGTCTTATTGATCCTCAAGCAATACCAGCATCTTCACTCGTCTTTGTAGGTGCCGTTTAAATTCTCAATGCTCTCGCATTTCTTCAAATCCTTTAGGAAAAATAATGGACATTAAAAATTCACCCGCCTACATTTATAACACGCACTTAGAAGCGGAAGACGCCATTCGTTCGCTCAGTAAATCTGGCTTCGATGTAAAAAAATTGTCCTTAATTGGTAAGGGCTATCACAGTGAAGAACAACCAATCGGCTTCTACACAACCGGCGATCGTATTAGATCCTGGGGCGGAAATGGCGCTTTTTGGGGCGGGATTTGGGGGCTGCTAATGGCGCCTGCTGTTTTCTTCCTGCCCGGCTTTGGGTTGCTGGCTATGGCTGGTCCCGTGGTCACGGCTTTGGTTGCAGCCCTTGAAGGGGCAATGGTTGTTGGTGGATTGTCTGCAATAGGTGCTGCACTCAGTCAGATAGGTGTATCAGACAAACAGATAATTAAATATGAGATGGCATTAAAAGTTGATAAGTACATTCTCATGGTACATGGCAATGCTGATGACCTGGCACATGTGCATTCGGTTTTAGCAGATGCCGTAGCAGCAACCTGAAGCCTATCCAACAAAGGAATTATCATGACTAAAATTATCGGCATTGATCTGGGTACCACCAATTCTTGTGTTGCAGTGATGGAAAATGGCAAGCCAAAAGTCATTGAGAATTCTGAAGGTGCGCGCACGACGCCATCTATCATCGCCTATCAGGCAGATGGAGAAATCCTGGTGGGCGCACCCGCCAAACGGCAAGCAGTGACCAACCCTAAAAATACCTTGTATGCAGTCAAGAGGTTGATAGGCCGAAAGTTTGATGAAAAAGAAGTGCAGAAAGATATCGCTCTTATGCCTTTTAACATCCTTAAAGCAGATAACGGTGACGCATGGATAGCCGTGCGCGACAAAAAGCTGGCTCCTCCGCAGATTTCTGCTGAAATCTTGCGCAAGATGAAAAAAACAGCAGAAGATTATCTGGGCACAGAGGTAACTGAAGCAGTAATTACTGTACCCGCCTATTTCAATGATGCCCAACGACAAGCTACTAAGGATGCTGGACGCATCGCTGGGCTGGAAGTAAAGCGGATTATTAACGAACCTACCGCTGCGGCTCTCGCATTTGGTATGGACAAGAACGAAAAAGGCGATCGCAAGATTGCCGTATATGACTTGGGCGGTGGTACTTTCGATGTATCTATCATCGAAATCGCTGAGTTGGCAGGTGAACGTCAGTTTGAAGTTCTGTCCACTAATGGCGATACATTTCTTGGGGGCGAAGACTTCGATCAGCGCATTATTGACTATATCATCGAAGAATTTAAGAAGGTACATGGACTTGATCTTAAAAAAGACCCTATTGCGCTACAGCGTATCAAGGCTTCTGCAGAACGTGCAAAGATTGAGTTATCGTCTGCGCAGCAAACTGAAATTAACGAGCCATATATCGCTATGGCCAATGGCGCACCTATCCACCTCTCACAGAAGATCACAAGAGCAAAGCTAGAAGCTCTGGTTGAAGAATTGATCAGCGCGACAATAGAACCATGCCGTATTGCAATTCAGGATGCTGGCGTCAAAGTGACTGACATCGATGACATTATTCTTGTTGGTGGTATGACGCGCATGCCAAAAGTCCAGGAGAAAGTGAAAGAATTCTTTGGGAAAGATGCTCGCAAGGATGTTAATCCAGATGAAGCTGTTGCTGTCGGTGCAGCGATTCAGGGTGCAGTGTTATCAGGCGACCAAAAAGATTTACTCTTGCTGGACGTTACACCGTTGTCTCTGGGTATAGAAACAATGGGCGGTGTCATGACCAAGATGATACCTAAAAATACGACGATTCCAACCAAGTTCAGTCAGGTATTTTCGACTGCTGATGACAATCAAGCTGCGGTAACGATCAAGGTGTATCAGGGAGAGAGAGAAATTGCCGCTGGCAACAAGACTTTAGGGGAATTCAATTTGGAAGGAATTCCACCCTCGTCACGCGGTACACCCCAGATAGAAGTCAGTTTTGACATTGATGCCAACGGCATACTGCATGTCGGTGCCAAGGACAAGGCCACCGGAAAAGAGAATAAGATAACAATTAAGGCCAACTCAGGCCTCACTGAGACAGAGATTCAGACTATGGTAAAGGATGCTGAACTAAATGCTGAAGAAGACAAGAAATTGAAAGATTTGGCGGAATCACGTAATCAGGCTGACACATTAGTCCACACAGTGAGTAAATTGATGCGTGAACATGGTGAAAAGTTGAGTACGCTTGATAAGGAAAAATTTAATACAGCGATCAAAGACTTGGAAGCCGCCATGCTCGGCAATGACAAGTCGGACATAGATGCCAAACAGCTCGCCTTATCCAGTATTGCTCAAGAGTTGAGCCCTAAAATGAATAATCAATCTAACGAGCAACAGGCGCAACAAGACAAGCAAGCGTCTTCAGACATGCATCATGAAAAGCAGGACGGCACCGTTGATGCCGATTTTGAAGAAGTCAAAGAAGCGAAGTAATCTGCTTAAATTGAACTCAAGCTGTGCAGCCTAACTTACCTGTTCAACTGCATTAACAACATAAGCTCTTTTTTTGGAGATTCTGTTGTTAATGCAGTGAACCTAATCACCCACGTGGGTCGGCGATAATTCCATCTATGTGATGCTTTGCATCTTCACAAGCAGCATTGATCGCATCGTGCCTGTTATCACGCACACATACTGGCAATGCGCTTTGAAAAGTGTCCAGGCCATGTGCGTCGAAGCATCCAATTTCACAGCTAGCCGACCATCGTCCATCGGATAAGGGAATGGCGAATGGACTGATTATCCAGTCACGATAACTAAGCTTGAATCCTTTACTCACACTATTCTCACTTTAAGAAGAAAATTTGATGTTCACTTAAGGTCCGGTAGATTTATGTGTTTATATAACTTCCAAAGTGGACGTAACTTGCGCTGTTGAGGTATGGATTGCGAAAGCACATACCCACGCGAAAAGTTACAACTTGCCAGATGATCTGGCTTATCTTGAATCAAATCAAGCAGTAGTATTTCAGCGACTGCAGCATCATTACTGACGCCCAAATTGTCCTGCAAGGCACTTAATAAAGCTAAGTATCTATCCATATCCTTTTTAGGAAACAAATCCCGAAAGAATATGCATGAATAGCGGGATCGCTTCACTGCTATCCGAAATTTGTGATTTTCAGAAGGATTTGCATCCTTATCTTTCTTAAGAAGGTGATTGCCAATCTTAAGTAAATGCCGTTGTTGACGCATTAAAATTTTCTTTGCTACATGCGGGATTTTTTTATTCCATTTCTTGTTCTTATGAGAATTGTCAGGCTCAGCAGATTTTTCTTGCTCAAGCCAATTTGATAAGGCAGACATCATCTGTGAAAAACCATTTTTACTCACCGCATCGTAGGCATTCTTCTCCTCTTTGTTGGTGATATTTAATGCAGTTTTTCCCAGGGTGGACATTTTTAATTCTGCCGGAGCGATTGCTTCGATTTCGGTTATTGACGAATCTGACAGTACTCGCCAATCCCGGGCCAATCCCAATTTTAATGATAAGTTGTCCAGATCAGTCTGCAGCGTTGTGGAAAGCGGTGCAATCTCGTTAAACAACTCCAATGCGGACGATAAACGACGTAGACTTATATGCATTTGTCGAATGTGCTCAGGATTGTCGCGAAGTTGCATTGCTAGCTTGTTTTCTTGAACTTGTCTTAGGCAATTTCTTATTATTATTTTCACAGCTGACTCTGCCTTCATTTTGCGACGCAATTTCACTTCGTGTATTTTTACTGTCGCAGACTGCTTCACTTGTGGTAACAAATTCACCTCCCAGTTTTAGTGTGATATGACGCTAATACATTCGATGCTATTGATAGGTTTAATGATTGATTGCATCTTCAGGGCCTAAATTGTTGCCGGTTTAATTTCTTTGAGAAAATAAATTCGTGCATAAGCCAAGAGTTGCGCATCACTTGGATGACCTACTGTCTCTACACTTACAACCTTCTGTGCAATTGCATCATGGTGTTTCAGGAGATACTTCATCAGTTCCAGTTTTTCAGACCCAGGCCCAACAATCAGAATTTCCAGCGAGTCTTTTAGCTTGGCGGCGATATCATCAAAATATTGCGTATCCTCAGGTGCCCGGCCTGCTCCCACATTTCCTGCCTTGGGATGCAGATGAGGATGAGTAGAGTGAGTATGGATAATGTCAGTCTCTGCAGTATCCGCATTGAAATGAATGATGTGAGCCTGGACATGATCTATCCATACGAGGACAAGATTAGTTGACATGAAATTTCTTTCTGGGTAGGTGTAAAGACTGATTTGCAAAGAGGATGCGAATTAATAAAGGAGAGAGTCGTAATTGTCTTCGAGCTTGCAACGCGGTCCAGGGAAGTGGTACTTACTACACTTGTCGCCACTATTTGCTATTTTTGTCTGCTTCGTTAAATCCGTGCAGAGGCATGTCAGCATCCACGGCAATGGGGTCACTGGCGGGAAATGTTTCTTTCAAAGCTTCGTCTAAAGCTTTATCCACATCGTCTTCAATATCTGTCATCTTCGGTTGCACATGCGGGATGATTTTAGGTTGAATGTGGATACGCTTCTTTGATTTTGAAGTAATCGATTTTTTACTCATTTTATTGTCAAACCTGGTTATCAAAAAAATGCGAAAGAGCGTTTTTTATGCCTCTTTTTTACTTCTTTGTATATCGATTTACTTCAAGATTATTTGCGGTGAATTTCTGTACATTCATAAAGCTACCGTACAAGTACTCATTCAAGTGCTTATTCGAATTTTAAACGTATCATGCTGAATTTATTCTGTGCTGTCTGTGTGCCATCGAACAGATGGCTTGCTTATTTTGGCTTAATCTATAACTTGTCCGTACTCTCACTTAAAGCAGGTAAACGACTATGCAAATGGGCATGATAGGTTTAGGCAGGATGGGCTCAGGCATGGTTAGGCGTCTGCTTGCAAGTGGGCATGACTGCGTTGTCCATGACTCTTTAGAGCAGGCAATGTCTGAAGTTGAAGCGGATGGTGCAAGTGTGGCCATTTCCTTGCAAAATTTGGTGCTGCAGTTGTCAACACCCCGAGCCATTTGGCTAATGGTGCCAGCAGCAATCGTCGACGGTGTATTGGCAAGTTTATTGCCCTTGCTTGCAAGGGGCGACATTGTTATTGATGGCGGAAATTCTTACTATCGCGACGATATACGACGTAGTTCTGAAATGCAGGAGCAAGGGATACACTACCTTGATGTCGGAACGAGTGGTGGCATAGCAGGTCAGGAGCGTGGCTATTGTCTGATGATAGGTGGCGAAGCCAACACCGTTGCTTATATGCGTCCAATATTTCTGTCGCTTTCACCTGGCGTTGCACTCGCTACCCGTACACCAGGACGTGTGCTCAATGCGCTTGAAGTTAATGATGCTGAACAAGGATTTTTACACTGTGGTGGTTATGGCGCAGGTCATTTCGTCAAGATGATACACAACGGTATTGAGTACGCAATCATGGCCGCCTACGCTGAAGGATTAAACATTCTTCATAGCGCCAATATAGGCAAGCTAGAGTTTAAAGTAGATATCGATGCTGAGAGTACCCCGCTACGCAATCCAGAATTTTATCAGTACGATATGGACTTACCTCAAATTACTGAGGTATGGCGTCGTGGTAGTGTTATTAGCTCCTGGCTGCTTGATTTGACCGCATCAGCCTTGCTCCAAGACCCTCATCTACAAGCTTACGCAGGGCATGTGGCTGATTCCGGCGAGGGCCGCTGGACTATCCTTGCTGGGATTGAAGAGGCAGTTCCCATTAGCGTGATGAGTGCTGCATTGTTTGAGCGCTTCGCTTCTCGAGGAAGGGGGGACTTTGCCAATAGAATGTTATCTGCAATGCGCAATGAATTTGGTGGGCATGTGGAAAAACATAATGCATCTCCCATAGAGAGCCCTCAATAATGTCACCTGAAAAAGATCTTGAGCTTGAAGAAATGCCTGTCAGGAAAAGCCTGGTATTTTTGATTGACGCTGACAACACTTTACTCAACAACGACCAAATTTTATATGAATTAGGCCAGCTTCTTTATACAGATTTTGGTTCTGAAAGTGCCGCGCATTATTGGGACATCGTTGAGCAACTGCGCGTCGAATTAGGGTATGCAGACTACTTTGGTGCATTGCAACGCTTCCGGTCTGATCAAGCCTTTTCGATAGAAAATGAGTTTGGCCATAAGCATAGTGCAAACAATCAAGCATTACTGCGGATATCAAGTTTCCTGATGGATTATTTATTTGCAGACCGCTTGTACCCTCATGCTCTGGAGTTGATCGCGCAGCTTGAAACGATAGGAAGCACTGTTATCGTTTCTGATGGAGACATAGCTTATCAGCCACGGAAGATTCTCCGTTCTGGTTTATGGGACGCGGTGGATGGACGGGTACTGGTTTATATTCACAAAGAAAAAATGATTGCGGCCATCGTTCATCAATACCCTGGGCAGCACTATGTGATGATAGACGATAAATTGCGGGTGCTTACCGCAATGAAGAAACTTATGCAAAACCGACTTACAACCGTATTCGTCCGCCAAGGTCATTTTGCTTTAGATGCAGACACATTGGCTATGTATCCACCTGCAGACATCAGTGTTGATTGCCTGGGGGACTTGATGGACTATAAGTACAACGCATTTGTCAACTTTGACAGCCCAATTGCTGTTAAGTCGTGGCCATTCTCTAGTTAGAAATATTAAATGGAACCAATATGAATGCTCATACCAGCCAATTGCGCGACCTGGGTCAAAGTGTGTGGCTGGATAATATTCATCGTGATCTACTCACAAGTGGCACATTGCAAAGCTACATCGTCGATTTGAATGTGAGTGGTTTGACTTCAAATCCTACCATTTTCCAACATGCCATAGGATCAGGGACTAGCTATGACTCAGCCATTGTCCAACTCACTAAAGAGGGCTTGACTTGCCAAGAACTATTTTTTACGTTGGCTCTAGAGGATTTGACGCAGGCAGCGCATTTGCTTGGCCCTATATTTGAAGCAAGTGATGGCGTTGATGGCTGGGTGTCGCTCGAAGTGTCGCCGCTATTAGCACATGACACGCTCAATATGCTAAGAGCCGCTACGCACTTACACAATCAAGCGGCATTACCTAACCTGTACATCAAAATCCCAGCCACACCAGCGGGGATGCTGACGATTGAGCAAGCCACCTTCGATGGCATTCCCATCAACGTTACTTTATTGTTTTCGCGTGAACAGTATCTGGCAGCGGCAAATGCTTATTTAAGAGGTATGGAACGACGTCAGCTTGCGGGTTTACATTTACACGTCCATTCAGTTGCCTCTTTGTTCGTGAGTCGCTGGGATGTTGCCGTGAAAGAGGAAATATCTCCTGAATTTCATAACCGCCTTGGTATAGCCATTGCTATGCAATGTTATCAAGCCTATTGCGAGCTGTTAAACTCTGAGCGCTGGCAAAACCTGGCGGTTAATGGTGCAATGCCCCAGCGGTTGCTATGGGCCAGCACCGGGACTAAAGATACAAATGTATCGGACACGATGTATGTTGAAGCCTTAGTGGCTGCAAATACAATCAATACCGTTCCTGAGAAAACACTATTGGCATTTGCAGACCATGGCAAGGTGGCTACAGTATTGCCAAAGGATGGAGGCTATGCAAGCGAGGTGGTGGAAGAATTCAGGCGTGAGGGTGTTGATGTCGAAGCGCTTGCATCCCGTTTGCAAGACCAAGGTGTTCTCGCATTCACAGCTTCATGGAATGAAATGATGTCCGTCATCGAGGATAAGTGTAAACAAATTGACCTGGCTGCAAATTCGACAAACACCGCCGCGCTAACAATTAGCTCCTTTTCATGAATGCCGACCATACTCTCAAAGAGAGTAGTGGTACAGCCAGGCAAGATTCGCTTGCCGCGCTCGATGTGCTTTGTATCAATACCTTGCGTACGCTTTCCATTGACATGGTAGAAAAGGCAAAATCGGGTCACCCTGGCACCCCGATGGGTGCAGCTCCAACTGCGTATTGTGTTTGGCAACGTTATCTGCGATTTGATATCGATGACCCTGGGTGGCTCAATCGAGATCGTTTTGTGTTGTCTGTCGGTCATGCATCAGCTTTGTTATACAGCATGCTTTATTTATGTGGTGTCAAGTCGAAAGCCGACGATTTTTCTGACAATCTCGCCGTCAGCATGGCAGATCTGCAAAGCTTTCGTCAGGCTGGCAGCCGCTGCACAGGCCATCCAGAACACGGCTGGACTGCGGGGGTAGAAGCTACCACAGGGCCACTTGGTCAAGGTTTGGCAAACAGTGTTGGCATGGCAATTGCCCAACGCTGGTTGGCCGCCACCTACAACAGACCTGGCTATGCCCTGTTTGAGTACAATGTTTACGCCTTTTGTGGTGATGGCGACATGATGGAAGGTATTAGTGCTGAAGCGGCCTCCCTGGCAGGCCATTTGGAATTGGCCAATCTTTGCTGGATTTACGACAGCAATCACGTCAGCATTGAAGGTACGACTGCAATCACCTTTACAGAAGATGTCGTAGCAAGATTTCGCGCCTATGGCTGGCAAGTCATCAGCGTAGCTGATGCGAATAACCTGGATCAACAGACCAGTGCCTTACAGCGTTTTGTTGACACCCAGGACAGGCCAACGCTGATCGTCGTACAAAGCCATATAGGCTATGGTGCACCCCACAAGCAAGACAGCCGGGAAGCACATGGCGAACCGCTTGGCATTGACGAAGCGAGGCTGGCCAAACAGTCTTATCACATGGACCCGGATGCGCAATTTGCCGTACCTGACGGCGTGCAGGCACACTTCAGTGCGCAATTTGGTCAACGTGGCAAAGACGCCCATACCTCGTGGAACAGCTTGTTTGCCGACTATTGCCAGCAGCATCCCCAACTAGCAAAACAAATTGATTGCATGCAGGCCGGTGAATTGCCAGACGGCTGGGATCTCGCCTTACCTGACTTTTCACCAGACGAAAAAGGGCTCTCCACGCGAGAAGCCTCGGGCAAAGTCTTGAATGCCATCGCGGCACACATGCCATGGTTACTTGGCGGCGCAGCCGATCTGGCACCATCCACCAAGACAAATTTGAATTTTGACGCGGCAGGTGATTTTGAAGCCGTTGTCGCCATTGACAATGCCTACTTCAGTGCTGAACTGGGGAATGCATCTGCCAGTTATGCAGGACGAAATTTTCATTTCGGCATACGTGAACATGCCATGTGTGCTATCGCCAATGGCATGGCATTATCCAGGTTACGGCCTTTTGCAGCCAGTTTCTTTGTATTTACCGACTATGCGCGTGCGGCGATCCGCTTGTCAGCAATGATGGGCATGCCGGTCATTTATCTTTGGACGCATGACTCGATTAGCATGGGCGAAGACGGTCCTACTCACCAGCCTGTAGAGCAGCTCGCGTCATTTCGTGCCATGCCCGGCATGGTTTTACTGCGCCCGGCGGACGCGAATGAAGTGCTGGAAGCCTGGCGGGTGATCATGAAAATCAGTGATCGCCCTTCCAGCCTGGTCTTGTCGCGGCAGGCATTGCCTACGATAGACCGACAAAAATACGCCGGCGCCAGTGGAGTCGCAAAGGGTGCTTATATAATCGCCGATGCGGTCGATGAAAGACCAGAAGTACTGCTGCTGGGAACGGGAAGCGAAGTAGCACTCTGTATTGCCGCTTACGAGCAACTGAGCGCAGAAGGCATTCGTGCCCGCGTCGTCAGCATGCCATCCTGGGATTTATTTGAAAGCCAGAGCGAAGCTTATCGTGATCACGTATTGCCACCAGACGTGCTGGCCCGGGTATCGGTTGAAGCAGCATCGGCATTTGGCTGGGAACGTTATACCGGCCAGCACGGCACGATGATATCCATGCAGTCGTTTGGCCTTTCCGCCCCGGGCAAAGTAGTCGAAACACATTTTGGTTTCGATGTCTCCCATGTCGTCGCGGCAGCCAGGGCGCAGGCATTACGTCATCGTTCATCTATCGGGTAAAAACCATGACAACATCTATTCATCCACTGGCAGGCAAACTGACACCATTGTCTTCACTGATCAACATTTCAAAATTGGTCACAGCTTATTTCACTTTAAAGCCGGATCCATCCGTTCTGGAACAAAGAGTCAAGTTTGGTACATCCGGGCATCGTGGATCAGCTTACGACAGTGCATTCAATGAAGCCCACGTGCTGGCAATCACACAGGCAATTTGTGATTTTCGCAGCTTAAATGACATCAATGGCCCACTTTTTCTGGGTATGGATACGCATGCCTTATCCGAACCGGCATGCGCCAGCGCCATGGAAGTACTGGCGGCCAATCGCGTCGAGGTCATGCTGGCGAGCAATGATGAATACACACCTACTCCGGCCATCTCCCTTGCTATATTGAGTTACAACAAACGGCGCGATCATCTCACAGGCCTGGCAGACGGCATCGTTCTTACTCCGTCCCACAATCCACCGCGTGACGGCGGGTTTAAATACAATCCAACTAACGGTGGTCCGGCCAATCAGCAAATTACCGAATGGATAGAAAACGCAGCAAATCAATATCTGGAGAATAATCTGGCAGGTGTACGCCGCATCACCAGCAGCAAAGCCATGCAGGCAAAGACCACGCATCGTTACAACTTCATGGATTTTTATGTCGATGAAATTGGCAGTGTCGTCAATATGAATGCCATTCGTGACGGACAGATACACATCGGTGTAGACCCGCTTGGCGGTGCTGGCGTCCATTATTGGTCAGCCATCGCAGACCGCTATCAGTTAGACCTGACAGTGGTCAATAACGTGATCGACCCCAGATTTGCTTTTATGCCGCTAGACTGGGATGGTCAGATCCGCATGGACCCGTCTTCAAAATATGCCATGCAGGGCCTGATCAGCATGCAAGACAAGTTTGATATTGCCTTCGCCTGCGACACCGACCATGACAGGCACGGCATTGTCAGCAGGTCGGCGGGCTTGCTGCCACCCAACCATTACCTCGCAGTTGCCATTGACTACCTCTTTACCCACAGGCCACAGTGGGCTGGTTCTGCTGGAATTGGCAAAACAGTCGTCAGTACACAACTGATAGACAGGCTGGCAAAAAAACTGGAACGTGGCCTGTACGAAGTGCCGGTGGGGTTTAAATGGTTCGTTGATGGCTTGCAAAGTGGTGCCCTTGGTTTTTGTGGAGAAGAAAGCGCAGGGGCGAGTTTTCTGCGCATAGATGGTTCGGTGTGGACGACAGAAAAAGACGGTATTTCCACCGCCCTGCTGGCAGCAGAAATGACAGCAAAAACAGGCTATGACCCTGGTGTTTTGTACCGCAAACTGGCAAACGAATTAGGCGAACCCTTTTTTGAACGCATAGATGCCCCGGCAACAAGTCAGCAAAAACGAAAACTCGCAGCTTTATCTGAAAAACAGATCAGCGTAGGCGACCTTGGTGGTGACAAGATAGAACAGATACTTACTCGTGCTCCTGGCAATAACAATGCGATCGGTGGGATCAAGGTTGTGACTGCCAATGCCTGGTTTGCTGCACGCCCCTCTGGCACAGAAGACACTTACAAAATATACGCAGAGAGTTTTATTGGCGAAGCGCATCTGCAGCAGGTTCTTCATGAAGCGCAGGCCGTTGTTGGTAATGCAATTTTATCATTGGAAGAAGGGTAGATCATGGACACATTTAATCCCTATACTTCGCATCCTCTTTCTGCCGAGCTGCTAGAAAAAATGCATGGCTACTGGCGGGCGGCAAACTATCTCACCGTGGGGCAAATCTATCTTCAGGCGAATCCTCTTCTCAAAGAACCATTGAAACTGGAGCACATTAAACCTCGCCTTTTAGGGCATTGGGGTACAACTCCCGGTTTGAATTTTATCTATGTACATTTAAACAGGCTGATCAAAGAGAACGACCTCAATATGATCTATGTGATTGGTCCCGGCCACGGTGGGCCAGGTATCGTTGCGCATACCTATCTTGAAGGTTCGTACACAGAACACTATCCTGCCATAGAACGGAATCAAAACGGCATGTTGCGATTGTTCCGTCAATTTTCGTGGCCAAACGGCATTCCTAGTCATGTCTCGCCAGACATCCCAGGCTCTATTCATGAAGGCGGTGAATTAGGCTACTCCCTGGTACACGCTTATGGCGCAGCATTTGATAATCCCGACCTGATCGTTGCATGTGTCATTGGTGATGGTGAAGCCGAAACTGGTGCTTTGGCGGCGAGCTGGCATTCGAATAAATTTCTCAACCCCGCACTGGATGGCGCGGTGCTCCCCATTCTTCATTTGAATGGATATAAAATTGCTAATCCTACAGTTCTTGCGCGCATTAGTCGTGAAGAGTTGTGTGAATTGCTGCGAGGCTATGGTCATGAACCTTACTTTGTCGAGGGTGATGATCCAGCGTTGATGCATCAAGCCTTGGCAGCGACACTTGACGCTGTGTTGCAGAAAATCAGAGACATTCAACATCTTGCACGCAATGCCATTGCGAAAGATGAATTGCAACGTCCCCGTTGGCCGATGATCGTATTTTGTAGTCCCAAAGGCTGGACAGGACCCAAATTCGTTGATCAATTGGCGGTCGAGAATACGTGGCGGGCACACCAGGTGCCGATTGCTGACTTCAAAAATCCACAACATCTGGCTCAACTTGAAGCGTGGCTGCAAAGCTATCAGGCTAATAAGCTTTTTGATGAAAATGGCAGATTATTGGAAGAGTTGGCGGACCTGGCTCCGACCGGACATCGACGTATGGGGGCTAATCCGCATGCCAATGGTGGGCGCATATTACAAGCTTTGCAAATGCCTCACATGCATGATTATGCGGTTGCTGTTCCTATGCCCGGCTTGGTTAAAGCTGAGGCAACGCGCGTACTTGGAGATTTCTTGCGGCAGGTGATGCTCAATAGTCTTGATGCAAAGAATTTTCGCCTCTTTGGTCCTGATGAGACCGCGTCGAACCGCCTTGATGCCGTCTTTAAGGTGACCGGCAAAGCCTGGATGGCAGACATCAAGGACATTGACCTTCACCTTAGTGTCAATGGTCGGGTCATGGAAGTGTTAAGCGAACATCTTTGTCAGGGCTGGCTGGAGGGTTACTTGCTCACTGGGCGGCATGGCCTATTTTCTTGCTATGAAGCGTTCATACATATTGTTGATTCAATGATGAATCAACATGCAAAATGGCTTAAAGTCTGCAATGACATCCCGTGGCGCGCACCGATTGCGTCACTCAATTATTTGCTGACTTCGCATGTCTGGCGCCAGGATCACAATGGCTTCTCACACCAGGACCCAGGGTTCATTGATCATGTCGCCAACAAAAAATCTGAGGTGGTTCGTATTTATCTTCCTCCTGATGCCAATTGTCTATTATCAGTCACCGACCATTGCCTGCGCAGCCGCAACTATGTGAATGTCATTGTTGCTGGTAAACAGCCAGAATGGCAATGGCTGGATATGGCAGCAGCAATTCGACATTGTACTGTTGGTGCGGGTATTTGGCAGTGGGCGAGCAATGATATCGGAAGCCCAGATGTAGTTATGGCTTGCGCAGGCGATGTACCTACACTAGAAACCATTGCAGCAGTTAGCTTATTGCGCAGCTATGTACCGGGAATTCGTATCCGTGTAGTCAATGTCGTTGATCTGATGGTGTTGCAGCCTCAGTCTGAACATCCCCATGGTCTGGATGATAACGAATTTGATAACTTATTTTCGACTGACAAGCCAGTCATATTTGCATTTCATGGTTACCCGGCATTGGTACATAAACTGACTTACCGGCGACATAACCATAGCAATTTTCATGTTCGTGGTTATCGGGAAGAGGGCACTACCACAACACCGTTTGATATGGTCGTATTGAATAATCTTGATCGCTACCAGTTGGCACTTGACGCGATTATGCATATACCACGCTTTAGCGATCAGAGACCAATTGCCCAGGCACGATACTGGACAACGATGGAGCGTCATAAACGCTTTATATGTGAACATGGAGAAGATTTGCCCGAGGTAATTAATTGGCGCTGGATAAATTAAAGACGGGATTCCCATGAAATATAAAGATTATTACGAAGTTCTGGGTGTAGACAGGACGGCGACATTAGATGATGTCAAGAAAGCCTATCGCAAGTTGGCTCACCTGTATCATCCCGATATATCAAAAGACCCAAAAGGCGAGGAGAAATTCAAAGAAATTGCTGAAGCTTATGCTACTTTGAAGAACACAGATAAACGCGCAGACTACGACAAAATAGGCAGCCATAAAAACGGTGAAAATTTCACGCCACCTCCTGAATGGCAAGCGCAATACGGAGCAGGTGCTTCAAGTTTTGATGATGTTGATATTTCCGATTTCTTCAGTGCATTCAGGTCAGGCGGGCAAAAAAGAGCACATTCACCAGTGCGAGGTGAGGATTATTCGGTTTCCGTTTCCGTGCCACTCGAAACAATCTTTCACGGGGGACCAGTCAATGTATCTGTCGAAATGCCAGAATATGACCAACATGGCTTGCCTCATCGCAAGCCTCATACTTTTCGGATCACCATCCCAAAAGGAGCGCAAGAAGGTCAGCGCATGCGGCTTGCTGGCAAAGGTGGCCCTGGCCTCAATGGCGGTCAATCGGGTGATCTCTATGCGGTTCTGACAATTTCTCCGCATCCTTTGTTCAGGGTCAGTGGCAGTGACCTGTATTTTGACTTGCCACTGTCTCCTTGGGAAGCAGCACTTGGCGCGAGCATGCAGATTCCGACTCCTGGCGGCAATGTAGAACTCAAGGTAAAGTCAGGCACATCTTCGGGACAGCGTCTGCGCTTGTCAAAACGCGGGTTACCAAAAGTAGACGGACAAATCGGCGATCTGTATGCAGTTGCGCAAATTCAGGTTCCAAAAGAAATTAGCAAGGCCGAACAAGATATCTACCAACAGCTTTCTGGACTATCCACCTTCCAGCCCCGTGCCCACTTCAACTTGGAGGCTAAATGAACGTTCAAATTGCAGAATGGACTTTGCTCAATGATCAAAATGCCTGCTCCATCACTTACCTGTGTGACGTATCAGGCTTATCAGAAGGGGAAGTCAATGAGTTGATTGAAAATGGTCTAATTACTCCGATTGACGACAATGCGATGGCAAAGATATTTCCTATGCATTCCATTGTTACAGTGAGCAGTGCCCGCAGGCTGCGTGACGACTTTGAATTGGATAGTCATGGCATGATACTGGCACTCACCCTGATGCAGCGCATAGATGACTTGCAAAGTGAGTTACAACAGCTTCGTGCACATTCAATTAAGTGAAAATAATAATCTGATAGTGCCGGCCTTTGTTGCCATGGTGGATTCAAGTTCGAAGTGCAACTTGATCTTAGTGCGATTGAATCTGAGCCTGAAATACTTCGAGTGATTTTTGCAGTCAAGGTATTTTTAGGTCGATTCATGTTTCGCGCCTCCTTTTGCAAACGTATTTCAGTAGCAATCTTTTTGTTTTATCATCAGGTGGTGTTGTTGGTACATGCAGAATTTGAACATCCTAAAGCAATGCCATATATTGTCTTAATGGATTTTCATCGGTTCTGGCAAAGATTCCAGATTCCTTTTTATTCCCTCCAAAACCAAGAGTTAATTCTGTGTTCGATCTAATACTCACCGCACCTTGACTGCTGCCTTGTCCTTGAGCTTGCTATCTGGGTACACAATCACTTGGGTGCCTACGGGTAGCCCCTCTTTCACCCAGGCACTGACGCCATTGCGTGCTTCTACGCTGACTTCTTTAAGGACAGCGTGGTTCTTTTCAACGACAAATACGCCAGAGCGAGAGCCTATGGGGAACAGGGCGCTCACCGGTACAATGATGGCATTTTCCACCACTTGCACCAATACCCGCACGTCGACCTTGAAGGCGTCGCCCAATGCCTGCCATTGCGCAGCCGGGGCTATTATGTCGATGACCACATAGACGCGCTGTTCTTCTACGCCCAGCGCCGACACTTTAGTAAATGCGGCTGGCTCAACCCAGCGCACCTTGCTACTGAGCACTTCTGCACCGCCCCAGTTCAGTAATTGTACGGCAGTACCTGGGCGCACTTGAGTGGCGTCTTCGGTCAGGAGATCAACCACCACTTCCAGCTTGGTCGGGTCACCTAGTTCCAGCAAGCCTGCGCCTGCCGCTACACTTGTTTCGCTTTGCTGCAAGATTTTCAACACTTTGCCGCTGACTGGTGCCTTGATAGCAAAGCTGGGCTGCGAACCACCCAACGGCGCTTGCGCAAACTGTTTTAGTGCAGCGCGAGACTGTTCCAGATCATGCCTTGCTGCATTTTCTTCCTGTCGCGCAGTTTCCAGTTCGTGGATGCGCAGGCTCAGATTGAGCCGTCCGGTTTCATTCTGATTGGGTGATACAAAACCTTGTCTCGCCAAGGCTTCACTGCGCCTTAAGTCTGCCTGGGCCTGAACCAATGCCGCGTTCGCATGCCCCACGTTGGCCTGGGTGCGCGCCAGCGATGCTGCCACACTAGCAATGCGCGCACTTTGCTCGTCGCGGGCGCGCTCGTCCAGTAAGGCAGGTGCCATTGGCCACAACAGTGCCACGGTATCACCTTGTGTGACGCTGTCGCCTTGATTTAGTAGTACCCGCCCCACGCGGCCTGCCAGTGGAGTAGAGACAATGTAGCGGTTGCGCACACGAGTTTTGCCATATTCCTGTATGGCACGTTCAAACCGGCCCTGGGTCACCTTGGCTACTTCCACGCTCAGCGGCTTGGGTTTGAATGCCCACACCAGCAGCGCGATAACTACCAAGTTCACGCCCGCGATGATCAGATAGCGTTTCAGTTTGGTCTTGGGCTTAGTTGCTGGTGCTGGTGGGGCGGTGGCGGGCGGAACAGGTGACGTGCCGGACGTCGGCGCAACGGGTGTCACTGGCAGAGTCGCAGGTGCGACTTGCGTCGGAGAAGGAGGTGCCAGCGGTACCGCGCTCGGCTCTTGTGCGCTTGTTGGGGGCGGGCTATCAGTCATATTAATTCCAGGTTATTGTTGAGACGAAATCATTGGAGGGATATGGTGTTGGCTGATGTGCATTTTATTCACGCGTCTTGAGCACGCTGACCATGTCCAGCCCATCTACACGCTGGCGCACGATAAAGGCGCTGACCATGCCTGCCAGTGCCACGCAGATGGCAGCAAAGGCATAGGTGGCGGGCGTGATCACAAATGGGAAGTAAAAATCGTCGGTTTGTATCCCGCTGACGATGCCTGCCGCGAGCAGATATCCCAGCAACATGCCCAGCGGCATGGCAAGTGTGATTTCAATTGCAAGCTCGCCCAGCAAAATGGCAGACACTTCGGTGCGGGTAAAGCCCAGAACGCGCAGACTGGCCAATTCCCAGGCGCGCTCGGCCAGTGCGATGCGGGCGTTGTTATACACCACCCCCACGGCAATCACGATAGCAAAGGCTGTCAACACAGAACTGACCATCAGCAGGTTGCCGACGGTCACATCCTCTATGTTCTTGGCCATGGTTGATTTGCTGATGACCACGCCAACACGGGATAATCCTTGTAGACGTTGTAGCAGCTCGGGTTCAAAGCCGGGTTCAACCGCCAGGGTGAAGCTGTTTACCAGATCACCTTCGCGCAATAGATTGTTCAGGCTGGCTCGCTCGATGTAGGCATTCATGCCCAGCATTTCTTGTACCGTGCCAGTTACCGGCAATTCCAGCACTGCGCGTTCGCCTTCCTGTACCTCTACTCGTACTCTATCGCCCACGTGAAGATGCAACTTGGTAGCGAGACGATCGGTCAGCAACAGACCGTCCTGTGGGGCAGTGAAGAATTGCCTTTCCAGATTCACGATGCGTTGCAGTTCAGGTTGCGGCGCTTTGCCCATGATGATGCCGTGCCAGTTGTGGTTATCATGTACCAGCCGAACCGACACGCTGCGTGCCCCTTCCACCGCAGTGACATAGGGCAACTTGCCTGCTGCGTATAATACGTTGGCAGGCGTTGCTTCCAACAGGGCCACGACCACGTCGCCGCGCAACACTTGCCGAAACTGGGTTTCCATCAACACCGCCACCGAATCGCGCATAAAAGAGCCGGTAACCACAATTGCCATCGACATGGCAATACCAAACACCGTCAGGCTGGTACGCAGTGGTCTTCGCGTCATCGTACGCAAGACCATGCGTAGCGCCGGCGAAAACCATTTTTGCCAACCCCAGCGCTCAATGAGCATAGGTTTGAAGATGCCTGGGGACGGGGCCCGCATAGCTTCTGCTGGTGCCAGGATGACGACCGCATAAATCGCGTTGACCGTGGCCAACACAGCTGCGGTTAATGCCACGCCGACGGCCACCAGCACAAGATCGGGGCGCAAACGAAAATGCATGTCAGGGAAGCGAAAGCTTTCCTCATACATGCCGACAAAAAACTTGCCCATCACTGTGCCCAGAGCCAGACCCAATGCCAGCCCTAAGGCCACGATAATCAACACCAGCTTTAAGTAATGCCAGCCAATTGCAAGGTTGTCGTAGCCCAGTGCCTTGAGTGCAGCGATCTGTCCGCGCTGAGTGGCAATTTGCCGACCTAGCACCACGTTAAGCAAAAAGGCAGCAACACCCAAAAAGATCGTCGGCAAGACTGTACCCATCACCCGCTGCTGAGTAATTTCAGAGCTGAGCATGGCGTGCGACATCTGCAAATCGCGGCCATGAGCGGTGTTCCCGCCGTAACGCTTCAGCAGGCGGTCTAGCTGATCTATCACAGCCCCCTCGCTGGCACCAGGGCTAAGCCGCACGGCAACCTGGTTGAACGCACCTTCCATATTGTAGGCTGACGCCAGAGCACGCTTATCCACCCAAAAGACGCCAAAACCGCGCTGGTCGGGCGAGCCCCCCAAACCCGCAAAAATATACTCAGGCGAGAGAGCAATGCCTACGATTAGCAGTTCTTCTCGTTTGCCATTGATGAGCGCGTTGACCCTGTCACCAGGCGCAAGCTTGCGCGCCACGGCAAAACCTTCCGATACCAGTGCTTCCATTGCGCCTGTATGGCGTGTAGCAATCATACGCCCCAGGCGAAGATTGACCTTATTGAGCCGCTGCGGCAGCAGTGGGTCCATCCCCAACAACAGACCGACAATTGGGTCCACTACATTGGGAATATTCACTGGGACGACTTGGGCTTGGGATGTTTCAACATGCGCGGCACCAACAATTTCCTGCAATTGTCGCTCCAGAGTCAGTGGTGCTCGCTTGAGTGTGGCAAACACATCTGCAAAACGTGAATCGGCGTAATACAAATCGCGCGACCACGATAGCGCGTCGTAAGCACTGAAGCTGGTGATGAAACCAGCGACGGCACTAGCGACCACTAGCGCAATTGTCAAGGCCTGACTCCACATCAAAGTTATGCCGCGCAGTAGCTTCTTGTTCAGCGTTTTCATGGTGGTCTTATCTCGACTCAGCGGACTGTAGTAACCCGCACCCTTATGTGGAAGCTAATGCAAATAAAGCTGGCTTTGTTGCGTATCTTTGCGCTTACTGGCCTTTATTAAATCAAGGGGCCAGAGCATTACCAGGTCAGTTGGGACGGTTGCAGCTTGTTAGTGTTGACTTCGATGCGCTGAATTCGCCCCTCACCCAAAAACAGCACCCGATCCGCCATGCCTGCAATGGCGGCGTTATGAGTGATGACGATTGTCGTAGTACCGATGCCTCGGTTGATGTTGGCAATGACCTCCAGCACCAGCTTGCCGGTTACATAGTCCAGTGCTCCTGTGGGTTCGTCGCATAGCAACACGTCTGGCCGCTTTACGATGGCGCGGGCAATCGCCACCCGCTGCTGCTCACCGCCAGATAATTGCGATGGAAAGTGATCTACCCTGTCTGCCAGCCCCACCAGCGTCAACGCTTCCAGCGCAGGCATGGGATTAATGGCAATGTCAGTCACCAGCTCCACGTTTTCCCGCACCGTCAGACTGGGGATGAGGTTATAGAACTGAAACACAAAGCCTACATGCTCACGCCGGTAGGTGGTGAGTTCCTTCTCGTTGGCTGCGGTTAAATCTTGTTCAGCAAAAAGGGCACTGCCGCTACTAGGGCGATCCAGGCCGCCCAGAATATTCAATAAAGTCGATTTGCCGCTGCCTGACGGTCCCAACAACACTATGAACTCGCCCTTGTAGATAGTTAGATCAACATCAACCAGGGCAGTGACCGTTATCTCGCCCATCTGGTAGGTTTTGGCAAGTCCTTTGGCAACAAAAAGAGGTGTACCCTGCGGCGACACGGTGACAGGTAGCGCCTGGACGTTGATGTTTTGCATGACCTGCACGCTACTCCAATGGCTTGAAGTAGGTCTGTGCGTTGTCACACAAAGGCAGTCCCAATAGATCTTGGTATTTAATACGCTTTGCGGCTCAGGAAAGCAGGATTGCTAATTTTTAGGTAGATTAAAAATATCCTATATTATTGTCGGGGTAGATAAACTGAAAATACAGTGCCCGCATCTTGATCAGAACTTACATTAATATCGCCGCCGTGTGCTACAACGATTTCTTTTGCTATAAACAAGCCTAAGCCTAGACTGCTACGCGGCCTGTCGTTGCCATCCTGCTCTGGCAATTGCACCAATGAGCTGAATAATGTTGGTAATAGCTCTTCTGGAATTGGAGGCCCTTCATTGCAGACCTGAAGAAGTATGCGATCTTTTTCTCCCACTATATCGATGATGATCGGCCTATCCGGCGCACCATACTGTGCGGCATTGTTAATTAGATTTATTAACACTTGCTGAAGCCGTTGCTGGTCAAAAGCACCTTTCAACTCACCTTTGGTGTTCAGTTCGAACAGAGATTTTGGATGTACAGCAGTAGAGTCTTCAATAGCCCAACGGCCTATGTCGTTGAGATCACATTCAAGTCGTTCGATTGGAATGCCATCACCCAATTGAGTGCGGGCCAATATCAATAGATCGTTGACCATCGCGTTCATTGTGGCAGCACTACGCTTGACACGAAATCCTATCTGCTGAATTTGATTGTCAAATGCGCCCGCTCTGGATAGATATGTGCCGGCCAATGCTGTAACTGCCAGGGGGCTACGCAAGTCATGACCTAATATGGCCAAAAAAATATCCCGGGTTTCATTCACTTTGTCCGAATACGCTATAGCAGCCTCGGCAAGTGATTGATCTATTGCTTCATTAAACCGCATCATGTCTTGCGCATTTTCTACCCAAACATCAGAACAACTTTGCTGCCATAGCTTAAGTACGCTTGCTCGCAATGCACGGTACTCGGCAATTAATTGACGTAGAGTAAATCCGCTCGCGTAACGCAATCTCCCATGAATTGATGAAGCACTCTCATCATTGGCTGGAGGTGAGCTGAGATCTTGTGATTTTGCCTCCTTTTGTTCCGGGGTCTCTGCTGTTTGAATATCTTCGGCCACGAACTGTAGTATTTGTTTAGCGTGATCCCGTAGTTCCTGAGTAGACATCTTATCCGCAACAGTACCAAAGGTCGCCGCGAATGCATCCCATTCAACAAGGATCAGCTCCATATTTTGATTAATGAATTTAGCGATATTCATAGTTTGAACGTGGTGAGGAGAAAGTGTGTCTTGAGAAGGATGCGAGAATGCTTGATTAATATTACTACATATCAAGTAGACAATGCTTTTGTACTTTGTAAGCTGTTTAAACTCTCTTCCTCTAAGATGTTTTGAGGGAAGTGCGAGTCAAACAAATCGCGCATTCTAAGACGCAAGAAATTGAAAATTTCCTAATATTTAAAACTGTTCTTTAACTCATAACCGAGTGAAAGAAATGATACAAGAATATAGGCTGACAAACGGCTAAGTGCATAATAATTCGAGATTGAAAGTGCTGAGCAACATATACCTTTTACCTCTTTTGAATCTCAGTGACGCGATCATCCCGACAAGCTTGATGGGTGATATCTCCTTCTTTGTGCGGCAACGCACGGTTGCTTATTAATCCCTGATTTAGTCTATCGCTGACAATTTAGCTTTGTAGTTAAGTTATTTACAAATGAGAGATAAAGGTAGAATAACTATTGATGGCATAAAACGGCTTCGAAAGCCTATATTGATGGCGATTACTATTGTTTTTTTGTAACGAATAATGTAGTGTGCCAGCAATATTTCCTGACAATGTTAGCAGATGGTTATGGCCGACAAAAGCATTGATACCATAAAGTTCGTTGTCCATTGGCATCGCCTGATTTGGATTGGCCGAGTCCAGAATACTTGCTATGACACTACAATTTATCGTCGAAGTGATACCTATCGATACCATACTTGCAAACGCCAGAGATTTTTTAAGTCGGACACTGCATTTGCCTGTTATTAAGGGCGCAGAGGTTCAACTATGAGCGAGTTGCATATCAAAAATCGTGTCCTGATTTACGCACCCTACGGTAAGGACGCTACGCTCGTCGCCAATGCGCTACATAGCGCTGGTGTGCTTTGCGAGCATTGTTCGTGCCTGCCGTCATTGCTAAAGGCACTGGAGGAGGGTGCTGGAGCGCTAGTAACAGTGGAAGAGGCATTGAACCGTGAATGGTTTGACGCGTTATATACATTTATTGCCCATCAGCCTGACTGGTCTGATTTTCCTATTCTCGTTCTAACTAAGCCGGGTAGCAATCCTGATTGGGTACAGCACGCTTATGATGTTTTGGGTAATCTGACTTTGTTGGAGCGTCCTATGCGCGTTCCAACCTTAACGAGCGCAGTGCGTTCTGCGCTACGGGGCAGGCAGCGGCAATACCAAATTTGTGAAGCATACCAGCACAAAGATGAGTTTTTGGCTATGTTGGCGCATGAGTTGCGCAATCCACTGGCTCCGATCGGGGCCGCTGCGCAATTGCTTAGCCTGCGACCACAAGACGCAACGATGGTGCTGAAGACCAGCCAGACTATTGCGCGTCAAGTCAGGCATATGTCACATCTCATTGACGACTTGCTGGACATGGCCAGGCTCACACGCAATCTGGTAGCATTCGCGAGTGAGCAGGTTGATATGCGAAATGCAGCATCAGAAGCCGTTGAGCAACTTGAATCTGCTATGCAAGCAAAGCAACACCGGCTAAACCTTCGCTTGCCTATTCGCCCTGTGTGGGTGAAAGGTGACCCGAATCGACTGGTTCAAGTGATCGCCAATCTTCTCAACAACGCAGTCAAGTACACATTGACTGGAGGAAGCATTGAAGTGATTCTCGCAGTTGAAAAAGATTCAGTGGTACTGGAGGTCAGTGACGATGGTATGGGCATAGAGCCTGATCTGGCCCCCTACATTTTTGACTTGTTTACTCAAGCTAAACGCACACCAGACCGCACTCAAGGTGGTCTGGGCTTAGGCTTGGCACTTGTGAAATTGATAGCCAATGCCCACGGCGGTAGCGTTCATCTGTGTAGTGAAGGCCTTGGGCAGGGCAGTACATTCACTCTCAGGTTACCTTGCCTGCCTGCTGATGAGGTGATGCGAGAATCGGTAGCCTGTAGAGAACCAATACCGAAAGTTCCAACCCAGCGGATATTGGTAGTAGACGACAATCAAGATGCGGCCGATATGCTCTGTACAGTATTACGCGAATTTGGTCATGAGGTCGTTGTTGCTTATGACGCTAGTGCTGCCCTTGATATTGCACGCCGCCTAAAACCGCAAGTAAGTCTACTGGATATCGGATTGCCTGATATGGATGGCATGGCATTAGCGAACCGCCTGCGTGAACTACCAGAGACTGCGACCTCGCTGTTGATCGCCGTGACGGGCTATGGACAGGATGAGGACATACGGAAATCGCTTGCTGCAGGATTTAATGCGCATCTAGTCAAACCACCGGATATGGATGAATTGCAAAAATTGTTCAATCGTAGTTGACCAAGTGTGATTTAAGTAAAGATAACAAACAAAACACAAATGTTTAAGGACAATGTCCTTGTTTTTGCTTTACGCCGCTTGTATCTGCGCTTTGAGATCATAGAACCAGCCTATGCGGAGCGACAGACAACAAGTGCCATCGATAAATATGCACTGTAACTTTTAAGCAGGCTTAAAATAAAAATTTATTGAAATGACAATTAACGGCGTAGCTTGCAACAACTTCACTTCGATCGGAAAGAATTGGGATTTGATAGGTTGCGTAACCGGGTGATGGCGTTCGTCAGGAAGTGCACAGCGCGCCCACGCAAATACAATGTCTGGGCCGCAGCTTTCAATAGTGGAAAATTTGTAAGGGAATACGCATGTATTATGGAGAGCGCTTCAATGGCATTACCCACGCGGTGGGTGCTGCATTGGCGACAGTGGGCGGTGTATCGCTGATCACGATAGCAGTTCGCAGTGGAGACTATTGGAAGATTGTTAGTTTCAGCATCTACGCTGTCACGCTAGTTGCCCTTTATTTTACATCTGCCCTGTATCACAGCACCCAAGGGCCTGCCAAAGACGTATTGCGTCGGCTCGACCATTGCGCAATCTACTTGCTAATTGCTGGTACCTATACGCCATTCACACTGGTCAGCCTAAGGGGGACGTGGGGATGGTCGCTGTTCGGCGTGGTGTGGGGGCTTGCCGTTATTGGTGTCCTGCAAGAATTGTGGTACGCCAAAGGAGCACGGCTAATGTCGTTGCTAATCTATGTGGTGATGGGCTGGGTTGGCGTGATCGCTGCTAAGCCGCTCATCAATGCGCTCACGATAGACGGCTTCCGGTGGCTTGCAGCAGGCGGTGCGTTCTACACCGGAGGAATCGCGTTTTATGCCACAGATCACAAATGGCGTCACGGACACGGGGTTTGGCACCTGTTCGTGCTTGGCGGGAGCATATGCCATTTTGGCGCGGTATTGCTGTACGTGGCATAGTAGAAAGCAAGTAGAGCGATTTGACTACTCCTGACAGAATTATTGCAAATCTGTTGATCGAAAGGTGCCAAATAAGTCTGCACAACGTCTCGTTCCATGAGTGTCGCCGGTATTTCTCTATACCAATTGATCAGGCACCGGAAATAGACACACATGAGAATAACGAACCCACAAACTAAAACGCCTACTTGCATGAGCGGGCGTTGCGTGAGATCTGGTCTTGCCGGACCACTGCAGAATCTAACAACGACACAAGGATCCTCAATCCGCTCGACCCAAAATAGTTGCACTACTCAGAAAATCCGCCCAAGTTTGCATTAAGGGACGGCGTTGCTCCAACAAGTCTATCCTATGATAAGCCGCCTCTACCTTATTCTCTACTTGGTGTGCCAACGAGCGTTCTGCTAAATCTCTGGAATGACCTTTCTCACTGCACCAGTCCTGAAAGCTCGACCTGAAACCGTGGGCAGTGGCAACACGACCATGAGTGTCAATATGCGCTTCTACTCGACGCAAGTAACTTGTCAATACCTTCTCAGACAGTTCGTAAGCCCCCAACCTGTTGATTTGCACTGAAAATTGACCCACTTTGCTGGATAAATTGCATCTAAAATTGACCCACGTTTAGCACACAATCCTACTTATCTTGATGAGTAGGGGACAGGAGTGATTGACGTGGCATTACTAGGTATTATTCGACGCTGGCACATTCGTGACCAGATTCCATTACGGGAGATTGCCAGACGACTGGGCATCTCCCGCAACACTGTCCGGCGCTATCTGCGCTCTGAAGTCACAGAGCCAGCCTATGCGGAGCGACAAACAAACAGAGCCATCGACAAATATGCATTGCAGCTTTCAAGCTGGCTTAAAACCGAAGCGGGTAAAAATCGCAAGCAGAGACGCAGCTTAAAACAGCTTCATCTGGATCTGAAAGAACTGGGATTTGAGGGGTCGTATGACCGGGTGGCCGCCTTCGCCAGGAAGTGGAAGGTGGATCAAACTGACAGGGTCAATTCAGCTAGCAAACGAACAAGTCAACACCTCTTTGAGCCTGTTGCTTAAGAATCGCCACAAGCCTGCATCAGGAAGTTTAGTAATTCATCGCGGAATTCAGCGGCGGCACAGGTTTGCTTTCGTTGAGCTTTTTAGAGGGACACATTGCCAATGCGTTCCAATAGCTTCCAAGCGGCGTTGGTACACCAAATGGCACACTGAAATAGCTAAAAAATAAAAAAGCCCTTGAAAATCAAGGGCTTATTCATTTATCTTGGCGGAGAAGGGGGGATTCGAACCCCCGGTAGGGATAAACCTACGCACGCTTTCCAGGCGTGTGACTTAAACCACTCATCCACCTCTCCTGCATTCGCTAAAACTTGCCGTAACAGCGAAGTCCGCTATTCTAGCAAAGCAAACTTCATTATGGAAGCTTTTTTCTTGTTTTTTGTAAATCTTGCTATGGATTAAGTCAGGCGCCCAGCCATGGCAGGTTGTTTTGGCACCAGCCGCCTACGGTTTTTCTGTGGCCTTGTTCGTCCTTGTCGCCTTCAAAACCTTGCAGGATGTCGTAGCAGTTGGTGTAGCCGTTTTCAGTTGCTAGTTTGGCGCCGTGGCGTGAGCGTACGCCGGAGCGGCAGAGGAAGAGGATGGTGCTGGCTTTGTCAGGCACGCTGGCTTGCAGTTGTGCGAGAAAGTCGGGGTTGGGTGTGCCGCCTGGGTAGAGGCTCCATTGCACGGCCAGGTGTTGGGCTTCGCTGATGTTGACTCTACCTACCCAGTCGCGTTCTGCATTGGTGCGTACATCGACGAGTAATATCCTGCTGTCATTTTGCAGCAGTGCAAAGGCTTCTTGTGGGCTGACTGCGCCGGCGTAGGGTAGGGCTTGTTCGTGGCCGCGCTGGCGTGCTGCTTGCAGGGTTTGATCTGTTGACATGATGATTCCTTGATTGAAAATAGCAATTGCAAAAAAGGTAGTGCTAATGTGCCTGCTAGTTTATATTAAATCGGCACTGGGTTTGCCGTACAGATAACCTTGATAGGAAAGACAGCCCTGCTGTAGCAGGAAATCGCGCTGGGCTGCGGTTTCCACACCTTCTGCAATCACGGCCAGGCCCAGGCTCTGGCCGAGTGCGATGATGGTTCTGGTGATGACGGCATCATTGTTATTGAGGATGTCGCGTACGAAGGACTGGTCTATCTTGAGCTGGTCCAGCGGCAGGCGCTTAAGATAAGACAGGGATGAGTAGCCGGTGCCAAAGTCATCGAGTGAAAAACCTACGCCTCTGGCTTTAAGCTGATTCATCTTGTCTATGGTTTCTTCTATATTATCGATGAGCAGACTTTCTGTCAGTTCGAGTTTGAGTTTGCTGGCGTCAATCTCAAAGCGGGCGATATTATCCAGCACCTGCGCAACAAAATCATATTGCCTGAACTGACGGGCGCTGACATTCACTGCCAGGCTCATGTGCTGTTTGTCTTCTGTTTTTTTCCAATCGGCCAGTTTGATGCAGGCAGTTTTTAATATCCATGCGCCCAGGCTGAGGATGAGACCTGATTCTTCTGCGAGCGGGATAAAGTCGGATGGTGGTATCAAGCCCTTTTGTGGGTGTTGCCAGCGCACCAGGGCTTCTGCGCCGGTGATCTGGCCTGTGCTGCTGACTTGCGGCTGGTAATGCAGGACAAATTGTTCTTTCTGCAGACCCAGGCGCATGTCTGCTTCCAGTGCTGCACGGGTGTTGACGATGTCGAGCATGTCCTTGTCGAAGAAGCGGAAACTATTGCCGCCGCTGGACTTGGCCTCATACATGGCGACTTCTACCTGTTTGAGCAGTTCTTCGGCTGAGGTGCTTTGACTGTCAAACAGGGTGATGCCTATGCTGGCGCTGCTGTGATATTCAGTGTGTTCTAAATCATACGGGGCGAGCAGGTCTGCCAGGATTTTGGTGGCGATCATTTGTGCTTCTATGGCGGTTTCGCGGATGTTGTCGCTGAGTTCTTCGAGCAGTAATACAAATTCATCGCCACCGTATCGTGCCAGGGTGTCGCCTTTGCGTATGCTGTGGGTCAGGCGTTTTGCGGCAACCTGCAAGAGCATGTCACCTTTGCCGTGGCCACTGCTGTCATTGATGGTTTTGAAATTATCGAGATCAAGAAACAGTACTGCGCCATACAGATTGCTGCGGCTCTTTGCCAGCAGGCTGTGTTGCAGGCGGTCTATCAATAGTCTGCGGTTGGCCAGTCCTGTCAGCGGGTCGTGGTAGGCAAGGTGTTCCAGTTTTGCTTCTGCTGCTTTTCTTTGGGTGATGTCGAGCATGGTGGCGACATAGTTGATGACCTGGCCGCTCTGGTTTTTGACGGCAGTGATGGTCAGCCATTCTGGATAGACTTCGCCATTTTTTCTGCGGTTCCAGATTTCACCCTGCCAATAGGCATTGACATCCAGTTGCCTACCCATGTCTTCATAATAGCTGGTGCCATGCAACCCGGATTTGAGCAGACTGGTTTGCTTGCCCAGCGCTTCTTCGCGGCTATAGCCAGTGACGTGAGTGAACGCATTGTTGACACGCAAAATAGTACGGTGCTGGTCGGTGATGACCATGCCTTCCTGGGCTTCAAAGGCAATGGCAGCGATACGCAAGTCTTCTTCTATGTGTTTGCGCTTTGCCCGCTGTTTACAGATGATTTTTTTGAGTCGTTTTTTTTGTTCACCTGCTTCTTGCAGCAGTTTGATCAGTTTCAAGGTGACAGAGGTGCTTGCCAGCATGGTGAGGACAAAGGTCACGGCGGCAAGCAAAAAAGGCTTTCGCGGGCAGGGGTGGGGCAACATAATATATAGGCTGAAAAATCACTACCGGCTGAAAAATCACTACCGGCTGAAAAACATTGCCAGCCGGCCGGCAGTTCTGTGCTGGATCTTTGTTACTGGCATGCGGCCAGACTGGCAAAGGTGGTGACAGTCTAAATGAGCGCGAATGCGACACGAGCTTATACAAAGGAAAGTTGATTTTGATCAAGCATATTTGCTTTTTATGAAACATTGCTCAAGGGGTGGCGGCGCTTCATTCAATACGATTTTGATCATTTGAAAAATTGCACCAAAAAAATGCGCAACAGCAGTTTTAAATCAATAATGCACCAAAAATGAACATTTAATTTTGTATGCATTGTTTTGGTGCGAATTGTATTTTATCTGTTTGTTAAGCAGTTTCCCTTTTGGTCAGGAAAACGCCACAAAAACAAGCATTTAACAAATTTCGATTTTATATATGACTGATCTGGATGATGGCACGGTTTCTGCTATTATCCCCACTGAGTTTAGCCGCCAGGCGAAAATGCTGTTGTAAGAGCAATAAGGCAAGGTTTGTCTGTTGGTCAAAATTGCACATAACTGGCAGGCGCAGTGCTCGGCAATTTCCGAATTTATTTTTAGCTCTCAGAGGAGTTTCACATGGCAATGACAGCCGCAGAAGTCTTGAAAATGGCGAAAGATAACGAAGTCAAATTCGTTGATTTTCGCTTTGCTGATACCCGAGGCAAAGAACAGCACGTAACTGTTCCAATTTCCCAGTTCGACATCGATAAATTCGAATCTGGCCACGCATTCGACGGCTCGTCCATCGCTGGCTGGAAAGGCATTGAAGCATCCGACATGTTGTTGATGCCTGATCCATCTACTGCCAACATTGATCCATTCTTCGAAGAAACCACATTGTTCATGCAATGTGACGTGATCGAGCCATCTGATGGCAAAGGTTATGACCGTGACCCACGTTCCATCGCGAAACGTGCTGAGGCGTATCTGAAATCCTCAGGCATTGGTGATACAGCTTACTTTGGCCCAGAACCAGAATTCTTCATTTTTGACAGCGTACGCTGGAAAGTAGATATGTCTGGCTGTTTCGTTAAGATTGATTCTGACGAAGCTTCCTGGACGACAGGCGAAAAACTGGAAGGCGGTAATACTGGCCACCGTCCAACGGTTAAAGGCGGTTACTTCCCGGTTCCTCCAGTCGACAGCTTCCAGGACATGCGTTCTGAAATGTGTCTGATCCTGGAATCCCTGGGTATCCCGGTTGAAGTGCATCACCATGAAGTGGCTGGCGCTGGTCAAAATGAGATCGGTACCAAGTTCTCTACTCTGGTAGAGCGCGCTGACTGGACACAAAACCTGAAATACGTAGTCTGGAATGTTGCCCACACGTATGGCAAGACAGCGACTTTCATGCCTAAACCTATCGTTGGCGACAACGGTTCTGGCATGCACGTGCATCAATCCATCTGGAAAGATGGCAAAAACCTGTTTGCTGGCGACGGCTATGCTGGTTTGTCTGATTTCGCCCTGTACTACATCGGCGGTATCATCAAGCACGCTAAAGCACTGAATGCGATCACTAACCCAGGTACCAACTCTTACAAGCGTCTGGTTCCAGGTTATGAAGCTCCGGTGAAACTGGCTTACTCTGCCCGTAACCGTTCTGCTTCCATCCGTATTCCTTACGTTGCCAATCCTAAGGGCCGCCGTATCGAAACACGTTTCCCTGATCCACTGGCGAACCCATACCTGTGCTTCTCTGCACTGATGATGGCAGGTCTGGACGGCGTGCAGAACAAGATACATCCTGGCGAAGCAGCCAGCAAAGATCTGTACCATTTGCCACCAGAAGAAGATGCATTGATCCCAACAGTGTGCGCATCTTTGGAAGAAGCACTGGATGCATTGAACAAAGACCGCGAGTTCCTGACACGCGGTGGCGTATTCAGCGACAGCATGATTGATGCTTACATTGATTTGAAAATGCAAGAAGTACAACGCTTCCGCATGACAACTCACCCTGTTGAATTTGACATGTACTATTCTCTGTAATTACCCTCTGCAATCAGGGTAAAAACGCAAAAAAGCGGGGGTAACCCCGCTTTTTTTGTTACAAATGCTAATTTGTTCGTAATTGTGTTGCACGGCTGCATGACATACACTTACAGTCTATCCATGAATATTGCCTTCCTATGAACCGACTCTTGTCAGGATTACTTCTTTTTATTGGCGTGCAGGCGTATGCCCATGCACAGGCCGAGGTATATCTATGCGTCGATGATAATGGCAAAAAAGAATACAAGAACACAGGTGCTGTCAAAGGCTGCAAGAAAGTGGATTTGCAAGGCCTGACTGTTCTGCCAGCGCCTGTATTGCCGGCCCCTGCCAAGAAACCGCAAGGCAAGCCTGCCAGCAGCCCCAGTGATTTCCCCAAGGTAGATGACAGTACGCAAAAAGCCAGGGATTCTGACCGCAAACAGATTTTGCAGGACGAATTGAAGACAGAAGAGCAAAAACTGGCGAATATCAAGAAAGAATACAATAATGGTGAGCCTGAGCGTCGTGGTGATGAAAGAAATTTCGCCAAATATCAGGAACGCACCAATTTGATGAAAGAAGACATCAGTCGCACCGAAAAAAACATAGAAGCACTAAAACGTGAAATTGCCAATGCAAAATAAGTTGCCAGTGTGAACGGCAAAAGTGCTTCCGGGCATGATGCTTGCGTAAAGGTCGCTCTGTGCGGCCTTTTTTTATGGACAAGTTTTGAAAACTCCACTTACCTCATTTGCCGGACTTGACCTGCTGACATCCGCGGTCATTGTGCTGGATGCTGAAGGCAGCATTTTATTTGCCAATGCTGCTGCTGAAAACTTGCTTGATTCTTCTTTCAAGTCACTGACACATTTAAAGCTGACAGACCTGTTCCTTAATGGGCAGGAATTGACTGCGGTCTTTCATCAGGCAGTAGCTCACCAGTTTGCTGACAAGCGCCAGGACCTGACTTTGGAGCGGGCAGGGCGTGACCCCTTGCATGTGCACAGCATCGTCACTGCACTCGATAATCCTGATACGCCAGTGCTGATAGAGCTGCGTGAAAACGTACAGCAACTCAAGCTTGACAGGGAAGAGCGCATGCTCGACCAGAGCAAAGCGAACAAGGAGTTGATACGCAATCTGGCGCATGAGATCAAGAACCCACTAGGTGGCATACGTGGTGCAGCGCAATTGCTGGAGCTGGAATTGCCCGAGCGCCACCTGCGCGAATTGCGTGAATATACCCAGGTCATCATCAAGGAGGCCGACAGGTTGCAGACCCTGGTAGATCGCTTGCTGGCACCGCATCGTTTGCCACATATCGTTGGCGACGTGAATATCCATGAAGTGTGTGAACGTGTGCGCAGCCTGATCGTTGCTGAGTTCCCGCAAGGGCTGACGATCAGTCGTGACTATGATTTATCGATACCTGAATTTCGTGGTGACAAAGAACAGCTTATCCAGACAGTGTTAAACATTGCCCATAATGCCGCGCAGGCATTGAGTGAGCGTATCAGGCAGGGTGATGCGGTGCTGACTTTCAAGTCGCGCGTGGTGCGCCAGATCACTTTGGCCAAGGTTCGTTACAGGCTGGCATTAGACTTGCATATCATCGATAACGGTCCGGGCATCCCACCCGAGATTCGCAACCGTATTTTCTATCCCCTGGTGTCAGGCAAGGAAGGCGGTAGCGGTTTGGGATTGACGCTGGCACAAACTTTCGTTGAACAACATTTGGGTGTCATCGAATGTGAGAGCCGGCCAGGATGTACGGATTTCCGGATACTGATACCACTACCTTAAATAAGGGTGTGGCAAAGCGGCGGCACCAAAAGTGCTCCTTCTATCGATATGCTTAACACAGACTGCAAAACGACAATATGAAACCAATCTGGATAGTGGACGACGACGATTCAATTCGCTGGGTGCTGGAAAAAGCACTGGCGAGAGAAAATCTGGCAACCCGCAGCTTCACCAATGCAAGAGATGCAATGAATGCCTTGCAAAGCGATACGCCACAAGTGCTGGTGTCTGACATACGCATGCACGGCGCATCCGGCCTTGAACTCTTGCAAACCGTCAAAGCCAAATATCCTGGCTTGCCTGTAATTATCATGACGGCGTTTTCTGATCTGGAATCAGCAGTTGCGGCTTTTCAGGGCGGTGCGTTTGAATACCTTGCCAAGCCGTTTGACCTGGACAAGGCCGTAGAGCTGATACGCCGCGCCATGGATGAGAGCCTGCGCGAATCCAGCGTAGAGCAAAGCATGTCTGAAACGCCTGAGATACTTGGTCAGGCACCTGCCATGCAAGATGTGTTTCGCGCCATAGGCCGGTTGTCACAATCGAATGTGACGGTGCTCATTACTGGCGAATCGGGCAGCGGTAAAGAATTGGTGGCACGTGCATTGCACAAGCATAGCCCGCGTTCTTCTCAACCTTTCATTGCTTTGAATACTGCAGCGATCCCCAAGGATTTGCTGGAGTCTGAATTATTTGGTCACGAGCGCGGCGCCTTTACTGGCGCGCAAACCACACGTCGTGGTCGCTTCGAGCAGGCCGAGGGTGGCACACTGTTCCTTGATGAAATTGGTGACATGCCTTTTGATTTACAAACTCGCTTGTTGCGGGTTTTGTCAGACGGCCATTTTTATCGCGTTGGCGGCCACCAGCCCATGAAGGCGAATGTGCGCGTGATCGCCGCAACCCACCAAAATCTGGAAACCCGGGTTAAAGATGGCTTGTTCCGCGAAGACTTGTATCATCGCCTGAACGTGATCCGCCTGCGCCTGCCGAGCTTGCGCGAGCGTCGTGAAGATATCCCCTTGCTGACCAAATACTTCTTGAACCAAAGTGCCAAGCAATTGGGTGTAGATGTCAAACGCATGTCGGAGCCGGCATTGCAATTTTTGTCCAGCCTGGATTTTCCAGGTAATGTGCGCCAGTTGGAAAACCTATGCAACTGGATCACAGTCATGGCGCCTGGCCAGACGGTGGAAGTGCCTGATTTACCGCAAGATCTGGTGCCAATTGCCATGGGCGCGGCGAGTCCTGCTCAGGCTCCCGTTGGCGGCAGTGTTCATGAAACGCATGGCAGGGGAGGTGAACATTTGCAGGCGCAAGCTTCACAAATCAATGGCAGCGCCTATCCAGAAAAGCCAGTATATCGTAGCGGTGAAAGCTGGGTTTCTTTGCTGGAAGCAGAAGCAACAGCGATGCTGGCAGAAGGTCAGTCTGAAGTCATCGACAAACTGGGACGTTGCTTTGAATCCGTCGTCATCAAGGCCGCATTGCGCCATACCCATGGTCGCAAAAATGATGCTGCGATACGTCTGGGCATAGGCAGAAATACCATCACCCGCAAGATTCAGGAACTGGGGATAGATGGGGTTAAGGACGAGTAAGTATTCTTCAATATGGAACAGTAAAAAAATAATGGCTGCAATTTGCAGCCATTATTTTTAGAAGTTACGCCATAGTGCAAAACTCAGCAGACAAAAGAAAGCCGCCACAATATCATCCCACATGACCCCAAAACCCCCTTTGAAGCGGCGGTCAAAATAACCTATCGGTGGTGGCTTGACCATGTCAAAAAAGCGGAAGCCGATAAACGCCCACAACTGGGTTTGCCAATCTGCAGGTACGATGAAGAGCAACACGAGCCAGAAGGCAATGATTTCATCCCATACCATGCTGCCATGATCCGCAACCCCCATGTTTTTTCCTGTGACATGGCAAGCCCAGACTCCAACAGCAAAGCCAATGACAATGATGGCAAGCCAGTTAATGGTCGTGAAGACCTCTGGCCAGCGGCTGGATAAAACATAAAAACTCAGCCACGCAAACAGGGTACCTGAGGTGCCGGGCATGATGGGTGACAAGCCGCTGCCAAAACCCTGAGCCAGAATATGGGCCGGGTGACGCAGCATGAAGCGCCAGCCAGGGTGGGTGACGATGGCTGTCTGGCCGTGTTCTAAAGTGCTCATGGATTTACGAAGTGATCGAAGGATTTATATTGCAGCTTTACTGGTTTGCCATCTTCATCAACCAGACGCAAGCCAGCATTTGCTTCTATCTGGCCTATGCGTGTGACCGCAGTGTGCGATTTTGCTGCTGCGGCGATGACGTGTTGTCTGTTGCTGGCGGGAGCCGTAAAACATAGCTCATAATCATCACCACCATTCAGGGTAAATTGCCTGCGCAATTCCTGAGGCTGCGTTTGCAAGACCGGGCCAGCAGGCAATTGATCAATAAACAGGCTGGCGCCTACCGCTGATTTTTCCAGTATGTGGCCAAGATCACCAGCCAGACCATCAGAAATATCCAGCGCTGCATGCGCTATGCCACGCAAGGCCATGCCCAGTGCAATGCGTGGGCTGGGTTGGTGCATGCGTGTTGCCGCCAATTGATGATCAGACTCACTGAGAGTGACTTCATTCCAGTAGCCTGCCAAAGCCAGGCGGGCATCGCCCAGTGTGCCAGATACCCAGATGTCATCGCCAACCTTGGCGGCATCGCGGCGCAGGGCGGTGCCGGGTGGCAGCTCACCAAAAATCGTAATGCAGATATTCAGCGGCCCCTTGGTGGTGTCGCCGCCTATCAGGTGGCAATGATGTTCATCAGCCAGTGCCAGCAAGCCGCGTGAAAACTCTGCCAGCCAGTCCTGGTTTGCTTCTGGCAGCGACAGTGCCAAAGTAAAACCCAGTGGCGCAGCGCCCATGGCAGCCAGGTCAGACAAATTCACTGCCAGGCATTTATGCCCTAGCTTGTACGGGTCAGCGTCCGGGAAAAAGTGGCGGCCAGATACCAGCATGTCGCTGGAAATAGCCATCTGCATGCCGGGGCTGGGGTTGAGCAGGGCGCAATCATCCCCTATGCCGAGGGCGATGCGGCTGTCTTGAATACTGTGCTGCGCAAAGTAGCGCTTGATGAGATCAAATTCGGAAAGCATGCGCGCATTGTACCTAAGCTGACCCAGGATTCAAGATAATCCCCAGGCACCTTCGGTGCCATTCGCTTGGCCGCTTCAGTTCAGCCGTCTTGCTTGTGCTTCTGTTAATTCTGCAATCAGTGCATTTCTCGATTTGGCATCTTGCGGGGCAACTGCAAAGCCGTGCAATTTTTTGCTCTCGTCAAAATAGCGGCTGGTGGTAACGCCATCTGCATGATCTGATTCCCACGCGCCTGATTTGCTGGCCGCAAATGCAGGCGGGATCAGTGCAACCGGGTAGCTGGGTGTTTTGACAAGCACGGCGGCTGGTTTCATGTCTATGTTGCTCAACTGACCTGTCAGGCTTAGCGCAATTGCCCGCGCTGCGGTCATGATGGGGGCGACGTAGGGCATCAGACTTTGGCTGCCATCCGCTTGCTTGTACTGCGCACAATCTCCAAGCGCGAATATCTCGGGCACACTGGTCTGGCCATATTCATTGATGATAATGCCGCGATCCGTTTGCAATTGCGCCGCTTGCGCCAGACGTATGTCGGCACGCAAGCCAACTGCCGACAAGACGACATCAGTGTTAAAGCTCTCTCCATTGGTCAGCGTCACCTGTAGGGCATTATTCAGCACATCAATCTGACTGGCTGTGGTGCCCAGTTTGAGTTGTACACCTTTTGCATTCAGTGCGGCATGCAAGCCTTGTGAAATAGCTGTCGGTGCCAGTGCAGCGAGCGGCAGTGCGTTTGGGTCTATCAAGGTAACTTCATGTCCCGCGCTGGCCAAATCATCGCTGAATTCACAGCCTATCAAACCTGCGCCCAGTATGGTGACCCTGGCCTTGTCACCAGCTTGCGCCAGCTTGTCGCGAAACACGGCATAGTCAGCCAGGTTATTGACCGACAAAACCTGGTCAGCCGCATTGCCAGCGATAGGCAGGCGTATGGCTTGCGCACCAAGCGCCAGCACCAGTTGGGCATAATCAAAATCACCCACTTTGGTTTGTATGGTCTGCGCCTTTGTATTAATGCCGTTCACCACGGTCTTTGTCAGGATAGTGGCAGTCAGCTCGGCTGCCATCTGATCTACCGTTTTGCTTTGCAATTGCTGTGGTTGCTTGCCCATGGCAAAAGCATTCGACAGCATGGGCTTGGAATAAAAGCCGCCATCATCGCCAGTGATGATCAGCAAGGGCGTAGTTTTATCGAGCTTGCGAAATTCTCTGGCGACTGTATAACCAGCCAGGCCCGAACCGATGATGGCGATGGGTTTCATGACTACCTCAGATTTCTATCATGTCAAAATCAGCTTTGGCAACGCCGCAATCAGGGCATTCCCAGTCGGCTGGAATATCATCCCAACGTGTGCCGGCGGCGATGCCTTCTTCTGGCAAGCCTTTGGATTCTTCATAGATAAAGCCGCATACGATGCATTGGTAAGTTTTCATAATGTCCTCTGTGTTTGATGGAGTGTTTTTGGGGCTCAGGCCTGATTGGCTTCCAGCACAGCGCGGTAGTGATTGGCGTGGCGCTCTTCTACCTTGGCCAGTGCAGCAAAACGCTTGGCAGCGATTTCTAAAGTCCGCTTAAAGTTTTCAGCGTGTTCCTTAGATTCTGCGATTTGCTCATCGTATTCAGCGACGGCAGCCTGATTGCCTTCTTCCACAGCGAGATGACGGAATTTTGGGTACATTTCTGTGTATTCATAAGTCTCACCTTCAATGGCAATTTCCAAAGCACGTTGCGGCGTCAGCTGGCTTTTGGGATACAGCAAATCCAGATGACCAAAGGCATGCATGACTTCTTGATCAGCGGTTGCTTCAAATGCTTCTGCAATTTCTATCGCACCCGCCTCACGGGCCAGTTTGGCGAAATAGCGATATTTGATATGGGCCATGGATTCGCCAGCAAAAGCGGATTCAAGGTTTTGGATGGTGACGGATGGGTTTGCCTGGGTGCTCATAATGCTCTCCTTGGTTATTTGCGGATGTCGTTTGCATTTGCTATCAACGTGAGATAGATCATAGATTTTAATAATTGATTTGAAAAGATAATTGATTTTATCGATTCGATAGTTAAGGGCTATGTATTTTTGCTTAACAGAATAAATTGCATTTGGTTATGCTTGAAAAGCATAAGAGTCGTACAAATACGTATAAAGTTAGAGGGTTCCCTCTGCTAGAATCTCTACTAGTAAGATTTCCGTAAGCAAAAAAATAGAAAGAAGGTCAAGCACATGGATTCGTCAGATCAAAAAGAGCAAATACGTCAACAATTGCGTCAGGCAGCGCTGGAATATCATGAATTTCCGACTCCTGGCAAAATCAGTGTCACTGCTACCAAGCAACTGACGAATCAACGTGATCTGGCTTTAGCGTATTCCCCAGGTGTTGCTGCGCCTTGTGAAGAAATCGTCGCAGATCCAACTGCTGCATTCAAATACACCGCACGTGGTAACCTGGTGGGTGTCATTACTAACGGTACTGCAGTGCTGGGCCTGGGTAATATCGGCCCGCTGGCATCCAAGCCTGTCATGGAAGGAAAGGGCGTACTATTCAAGAAATTTGCCGGTATTGATGTATTCGATATCGAAATCAATGAATCTGACCCTGACAAACTGGTCGACATCATTGCTTCACTTGAGCCTACATTTGGTGGCATTAATCTCGAAGATATCAAAGCGCCGGAATGCTTTTACATAGAGCGCAAACTGCGTGAACGCATGAAGATACCAGTCTTCCATGATGACCAGCACGGCACAGCGATCATTGTTGGCGCGGCTATTCTGAATGGCTTGAAGGTTGTTGGTAAAACCATCAAAAATACCAAGCTGGTGGTCTCTGGTGCCGGTGCAGCAGCGCTGGCCTGTCTGGATTTGATCGTTGATCTGGGCTTCCCGCTGGAAAATATATTCGTTACTGATCTGGCTGGCGTGGTTTATAAAGGCCGTGTCGAGTTGATGGACCCGGACAAAGAACGTTTTGCGCAAGAGACATCGGCACGTAGCTTGCGTGACGTGATCCCTGATGCAGATATCTTCCTTGGCTTGTCCGCTGCCGGTGTGTTGAAGCAGGACATGGTCAAGCTGATGGCGCCGAATCCTTTGATCCTGGCTTTGGCTAACCCTACGCCAGAAATCCTGCCTGATGAAGTCAAGGCTGTACGTGATGATGCCATCATGGCGACCGGGCGCTCTGATTTCCCGAATCAGGTGAATAATGTTCTGTGCTTCCCGTATATTTTCCGTGGCGCCCTGGATTGTGGTGCGACCACCATCACGCGTGAAATGGAAATCGCGGTCGTGCATGCGATTGCTGAGCTGGCTCAGGCTGAGCAATCAGATGTCGTCGCTTCTGCATATGGCATCAGCAACCTGTCCTTTGGCCCGGAATACCTGATACCCAAGCCGTTTGATCCCCGTTTGATGATCAAGATTGCCCCCGCTGTTGCCCGTGCAGCAGAAGAATGCGGCGTGGCTGTGCGTCCTATCCAGGATATGCAGGCTTATGTAGAGAAGTTGCAGCAATTCGTCTACCACAGCGGCACTTTCATGAAGCCATTGTTCCAGATCGCCAAAAAAGCACCTGCTGACCGCAAACGTATCGTCTATGCCGAAGGTGAAGAAGAAAAAGTCTTGCGCGCAGTGCAGGTTATCGTTGATGAGAAACTGGCAGCGCCTATTTTGGTGGGCCGTCCGCATATCCTTGATCAGCGCATAGAAAAATTTGGTCTGCGCCTCAAGGCTGGCGTGGATTTTGAAGTCATCAACCCTGAGCAGGATGACCGTTATCGCGACTACTGGCAGACCTATTTGCAGATGACTGCCCGCAAAGGCGTAACTGAGCAATATGCCAAGCTGGAAATGCGACGCCGTCATTCATTGATCGGTGCCATGATGATCCATAAGGGCGATGCAGATGGCATGATCTGCGGTACCTTTGGTACGACAGGCTTGCATTTGAATTACATCAATCAGGTATTGGGCAAGCGTGAAGGCGTGAATGTCTATGCTGCCATGAATGGCCTGGTTTTGCCAGACCGTCAGTTGGTGCTGGTTGATACGCATGTCAATGAAAACCCGACAGCAGAACAAATTGCGGAGATCACGATTCTGGCGGCAGAAGAAATGCGTCGCTTTGGCCTGTTGCCTAAAGCGGCCTTGCTGTCGCATTCAAATTTTGGTTCCAGCAATAGCGAATCTGCACAAAAAATGCGCACTGCATTGGCGATTATCCAGCGTGATGCGCCTGATCTTGAAGTAGATGGCGAAATGCATGGTGATACTGCACTCGATACCAGCTATCGCAAAAAAATGATGCCTGATTCGACTTTGAAGAGTGACGCCAATTTGCTCGTCATGCCAAATATCGATGCAGCAAATATTGCCTACAACCTGTTGAAAACAACCGCCGGTAATAACGTAGCGATAGGCCCGATCTTGCTGGGTTGTGCCAAGCCTGTGCACATATTGACGCCATCTGCGACAGTACGCCGCATCGTCAATATGACAGCTTTGTGTGTGGTAGATGTGCTAGCACAGCGTTAATCTGTCTTCAGATATAAAAAAGCCAGCCTGGTAAATTAGGCTGGCTTTTTTGTTTTTTTGAGGCGATTTACTTTTCTTGTTTGACCGGTACCCGGCCAGTTGGCACAACGTTCGACGCATGCAGGCAATGACCATGCTGGTCATCAAAGAACATATGCGGCTTGAAGGCGGCCAATACGGCAGATTTATTGACGCCTCCCATGAAGAAGGTTTCATCAATCGCGATATTCCAGGCGCGCAATGTGCGTATAACTCTTTCATGTGCAGGGGAGGCACGCGCTGTCACAAGGGCAGTGCGTAGTGGGAAGGCGCGGCCATCTGGTGTCTTGAAATTATTCTGTAGGTACGATAAGGCCAGCAGCAACCTGGCGAAAGGCCCTTCCGGCAAAGGCTTCAAGGCATTTTCTCTTTCATGCTGCTCAAAGGCTTCCACGCCTTGTTCCTGATAGATGCGTTCAGATTCATCTGAAAAAATGACGGCATCGCCATCAAAGGCAATACGGATTTGCTCAGGGTCAGCAGCATTTTCCGGTAGTCGATATAACATCGCCGACGCTACGCCTGAATTGATAGCCGCTTGCACATCATCTTCATGCAGGGATAAAAACAGGCTGACATTAAAAGCCAGTAAGTAGGGGGCCAGTGGTGAACCACCTGATAAGGCTGCGCGTGTGATGTCCAGGCCATAGTGGGCGATGGAATTAAATATCCGCAAAGAAGTCTCGGACGAATTGCGCGACATGATGACCACTTCCACCAGTCTGTGGCCAGGTGTCAGTTCATTGAGTTTCAATAGAGCTTTTACCAGAGCAAAACCGGCCCCTGGCTTTAGTATGCTGTTTTCTTCTTTGAGTTGGTGCTGGCGATAAGTATCTAATCCTTGTTCCTGAAAAATGGTTTCTTCCGCTTCCAGATCAAACAGGGCGCGGGAAGAAATTCCGATGACTAAGAGATTATCTAGCGAAAATGGCATATGAGATTGTTTGTTTTGTTATTGGACGGTGAGATAAAGTGCTGCCCTGTTTATGCAGCCTGACTATATAGCCTCACGGAAGGTCAGATTGATTCTTTGTGTTCCCAGGAGTGGATGCGCCGCTTCCTTGATGGGTGCTACGCCATGGTAACGCAATCTGGCCGGACCGCCCCAGACTACAACATCACCATGTGCCAGATGATAGCGCTGGACAGCATCACTGCGTTGCATGCCACCAAAAAGAAATGTCGCCGGTATGCCCAGTGAGAAAGACACGATAGGTGCGCCAAATTTCTTTTCGTCTTTATCCTGATGGAGACTAAGGCGTGATCCCGCCTGATATTGATTGATCAGGCAGCTGTCTGGTGTAAAGCCAGAAAAACCAGCTTCTTGTGCTGCTTGTACAGCAAGTGAATAAAAACTATCTGGCATGGCAGGCCAGTGCTCTCCATTTTCCGGATCATAAGCGCTGTACCGATAGCCATCACTATTAGATACCCAGCCCACCTCTCCGCAGCAAGTCATCGCGACTGACATACGGTGACCATTAGGTGTGCGCATTTGCCGGAAAGGGTGCTTGCTTAATATTTGCTGTATGCCATCCAGCAATGCTGCCTCGTGATTCACTGAAAAGTGCCTGAGTATCACAGCACCTTCGCAGATAGCTTCTGTCCAGGGCTGTATATTGCCAGCGTCATCAAAGAGTGAATAATTCATTGGCTTACTTCAGTTTGCTCATCTCATATATAAGCGTAATTCATTTTTTGAAAATTCGGCAGATAAAGAAAATTTCTCTTGCAAAACAGGTGGGGGATTTGCTATAGTTCGCCTCCCGCTGAAGAGCGGGTGTAGAAAGTGAAGCAATTCCTGGTTTGAGCGAAAGAAATGACGCGGAAAGCCAAGGCCTGGAAATATCCTGAAGTAGTCGAGATTGATTCTAAAAAGATTTAATCTAAACGAAATAAAAACAGGGTGTTGACAGCGGCAAATAAGTGCTTCATAATCTCGTTTCTCTGCTGCTGACGCACACAACGCTGCGACGCAAAGCTGGATCGGAAGACGGTCTGGCAGGGTAGAAAAGATTCTGGTTCTTTAACAATTAACAGTCAATAAATGTGGGCACTTGGTGAAGCGCACCAATTAACTTAGGTTAGTTGGAATGCTTAAATAATATAGCAAGTGTTCACAAGAAATAACAAAGCAAGACGATGA
>NZ_JBMPPI010000015.1:0-143040 GCF_049340245.1 Undibacterium sp. TC4M20W | reverse complement strand
GGGTAACTGATGTGACGGAATTTAACGTCGCAGGAGAGAAACTGTACCTGTCTCCGGTGATGGATTTGTATAACAGGGAAATTATTGCCTTTGAGACAGCCAGGCGCCCCGTTTATGAACTCGTCGGGAAGATGTTAAAGAATGCCCTGGTCAAGCTCAAAGCACACCAAAAACCTATCCTGCATTCTGATCAGGGGTGGCAGTACCGCATGCTTGCCTACCAGCGTGCGTTACAGCAGAAACAGGTCGTGCAAAGCATGTCACGTAAGGGCAATTGTATCGACAATGCGGCTATGGAGAGTTTCTTCGCCGTGTTGAAGTCAGAGTTCTTCTATCTCAACAAATTTAGCAGTGTCGAAGAACTGCAAGCAGGCATCAAGGATTATATTCACTACTATAATCACGACCGCATCAAGGTCAAACTAAAAGGACTGAGTCCTGTGCAATACAGAATTCAGTCCTTGGCTACTTAAATAATTAAACGTCCAACTTTACGGGGTCACTTCATTTTGGTGCGTTTTTTTATGACCTATCCCATGATTTTCATTGATTGCCTATCAGCTCTGCAAAACACCTGCAGCAATGAATAATCAGAGTTTTTGCAACACCTGGCTGGCACGGTCAATTTCGGCCTGGTATTGTGGCGACTTGCCTGGTAATGCTTTCAATATTGAAACTGCTTCTTCCAGCATCAGTCTGGCAGATTGCATCTGCTTTTGCTGGCGATAAACCATGCCCAGATTAATCATGGTATGGGCAACTTTGGGTTGAAATGTTTCCGGATTTCCTTTCGCGGCCTGTCGCCAAAATGAAATCGATTTTTCATACGCCTGCCGCGCTTCATCCCAGCGTCCCTCCTCCTGGCAGAGTATGCCTAAATTCAACAAGCTGCGGCCAAGATCGGCAATCGATGAGCCGGGACTCATTTGTTCTCTCTTGCGATGAAGTTGCACAACTTCTTCGAAAAGAATACGCGCATCTTGATAGCGCCCTTGTGCCGCGTATTGAGAAGCCAGGGATTCAAGCATCACCTGTACCATCGCGAAGTAAAAATCCGGTATTTTCTCTGCCACATTACGGAACATGACCATCGCCTCTTCAAAATCGAGCTGCATTTCCTTTTCTCGATTTATCTTGCGATACAACAAGCCTCTGCTGCGCAGCGTCAATACCATATCTATTCGATTAAAACTGGCATTGGCCCTCTTCAAAGTGCGGTATACGGCGATCGCTTCATCAAATAAAGCCAGTGCCTCCTTGTTGCGTTCGGCCTCGGAATACACATTTGCAAGACTGGTCAAAATTTCCGCTAAATGCGTTGTATGCAGAAGCGGCTGACTCTTCGCCAATTGTCTATAAATGCTGAGCGCTTCTTCGCTGGCTGCTATAGCGTCATCAAAACGCTTTTGGTTCAGATAGCTATTACTCAAATTGATCAAAGCACTGGCTATTTTTTTTTGATACGTTTCCGGATTGCTGAGCGCCAGCTTGCGGTAAATGAACAAACCTTCTTCATAACTGGCCTGTGCATCCGGCATCCGGCTCTCGGCTTCATACGGGATGCCAACGGCAATCAGGGCGTCAGCCAGCTCTGCCATATACTTGCCAGGGTATTTTTGCGATAACTGGCGATAGATATTCAGCGCTTCTTCATCAGGTATGCGCGCCTCCTTCATCTTACCAACCATGGCATAAGTGCGTCCGTGTGCACTGAGTAATTTCGCCAGTTGCGGTAAATATTGCTCAGGGTCTTTTTCTGCCAGTCGCCGATAACGATTGATATTTTCGGCACTGGTGTCTTCATTGGCAGGTACTGCTGCGGCAGGCGCATCGGCCGCAGAGCATGGCTGCGCATTGATACTGGCGATCGCCATCAAGACGGAAAAATAAAAATGGTGTTTGAGATTATTCACAATAATTTTGTCTCGTTCAATTTACGTATCCATGTATCAAGTTCTGCATATTCAATGCATCACTACCCTGCGCATTTTTTGCGAGATATACGCCAGGCTGACCAGGCTCATCAGGGCACAGACCAGGAAGGCGATGCCAACCGCGACGACACTCAGGGTTTCGCCTTTCAACACCTGGTTCATCATCTGGTTTTGTGACAACACTGGCACCCATTGGAACCACGAAGGTTCGCGACCAGGGAACAGGATAGGTACCAGCGATACAAAGGGTATGAACATGGTCACCAGCTGGTTGCGTACCTGGGCTTCTTTATAGCTTTTGCAATCCAGTGAAATGGCAATCTGTATCGCCGCGACGCTGGCGGCCAGTGGCAGCAAGACCAGCAAGAAGCCCATCGCATCCTTGAAATTGAACTGGAATTCAGCGCGCAGGGTTTCATTATGGATTAGCCATTGTGAAGGGAAGAAGCTGAAGATCGTCAGCACCACCACGCCCATGCCAACAATGGCAACCGCGCCCCATTTACCTATGGTCAGTTGCCAGCCGCTGACCGGGTTCATCATCAGCGGTTCCAGCGAGCCGCGTTCACGCTCACCTGCCGTGGTATCAATCGCGGCATACATGCCACCGAGGACAATAGCCATCAAAACCATCATGGGCAGCATGGTGGTGATGGTAGCTTTGCGTTCTTCCGGCTTTTTGATATGACGTTCGCGTATGTCAAGACGCTGCAATAATTCCAGCGACACACCACGCATGGCCAGCCCCAATGTAGCCAGCTCCTGCGAATAGCCATCCAGCAAACGGCGCAGGGGGCGCACACCAAATTCTGCCTGGCGGTTTGAGGTATCAAAGGCTATTTCCAGAACACCCTTGCCACCTGATGCCAGCTTTTCATCAAAATCATCGGGGATCAGCAAGACGGGCTGGTCAAGTTCCTTGCTTTGCGATTTGGCAGCATAATCATCAGGCGCGGTCTTGATTTGATAACCCTGACGCAGGATGAAGTTTTCCAGGCCGCGTGCATGCTCTATGCCCTTGACGAGGACAGTACGTTTTTCTTCCTGCGATTCAACCTGGGTCAGCACGACCGAGAAAATCAGCAGCATCAGTGGCACGCCCAGCAATGAACTGATCAGGGCCACCATCAGGGTGCGGCGGTCACGCAAGGCGTCACGTAATTCCTTGCGCAGGATAGCTAAAGTGGCTTTCATCAGTTCACTCCTGTCAGAGATTTTTGTGGATGCAGGAATGCCAGTTTGACGAAGGCATCTTCAAAATTATCTTCACCGGATTGCGCCAGCAATTCTTCTACCGTGCCATGCGCCACGTCCTTGCCCTGGGCAACGATGACAACCTGGTCGCACAGTCGTTCTACCTCTTGCATGATGTGGGTAGAGAAGATGATGCACTTGCCGCCGCCTTCTGGCGAGCGCAGGAAGCGCAAAAATTCCCGCAGCGCGCGGGTAGCGACGACGTCCAGACCGTTGGTGGGTTCATCCAGAATGATGTTCTTGGGATCATGCACCAGTGCTCTTGCCAGCGCGGTTTTCATACGTTCACCCTGGCTGAAACCATCGGTGCGGCGGTCCAGCAATTTATCCATATCCAGCCATTGCGACAGTTGCTGGGTACGCTGTTCTGCATGGGCAGTGTCCATGCCATGCAACAAGCCATAGTAATGAATATTTTCACGCGCAGTCAGGCGCGGGTAGAGGCCACGCGCATCTGACAAGACCCCCATATGTGACTGGGTCGATGAAGTACCGGCCTTGACTGCTGTGCCGTCAACCATGATCTGCCCTTCGTCGGATTGCAAGAGTGCAGCGATCATGCGCAGCGTGGTGGTTTTGCCTGCGCCATTTGCGCCCAGCAAACCGGTGATGCAACCATCACTGGCGCTGAAGCTGACGCCATCAACAGCCTTCACCACTTCACTGGTTTTTTTCAGCAAGCCCAGGCTGCGTGCAGCATTGACAAAAGCATTGCCTGAGGATTTGCCGAGGCGCACAAATTCTTTGTGCAAGTCATTGACGATGATCATGGCTTGGCCTCCTTGCCAACTTTGCTGGCAGCAGGCGGCACGGGTGCCTGCCAGGCCAGTGCACGCGGTATCTGACGCACGCAGGTGGTATCGACCTTGACGGCTTCGCTGTCTTCTTTGGCATTTAAAAAACGGTGCACTACATCGCGTATGCAACCTTGCGCCAACAAACCGTGACCGGTATTTTCTATGACGACATGGCGGGCATTCGGGCCCAGTGCCTTGGCGACTTCATCGCCATATCTGGTGGGAGTAACAGGATCAAGACCGCCACTGAGCAACAGGGCGGGCGATGCTGAGGCGGGCACTTTGAAAAAATCTGCGGGTATCTCGCTACGCGGCCATTTTTTGCAAGTCTGGGTATATTGATCAGCCATGAGCTTTTCAAAATCATCATTGGCAGGCAAACTTGCCGACTGTGCGAAAGCTTCACCACACCAGACCGAGAAATGCATGCCGTAAGAAATGCCACCAGGGCCAGGCAAATTTGTCGCACCTGTCATGGTCACCAGCGGCGCATAATTACCCTGCTCTGCCTGCGTCAGTGCATATGGCAAAGCGGACAGCGAATTAGGGCTGTACAAGGACTTGTGAACCAGGCCCAGCAAGCTGTCACGCGTCATCTCGGTCTTGATGGGCGTGCCCATGCGTGGGTGCGTGATACTGATTTTCTGCGGCTGGCTGGCCAGCAGTTTTTTCCAGCGGTTTTCCAGGTCTGGGTAACTGGCATTGCAGGCGGCTTCTTTTTTACAATCTCTGAACAAGGCATCCAGCGCTTTTTGTGCATCGGCACTGGCCAGGCGCATGCTGGGTGGTACCACGCCGTCGAGCACGATGCGGCGTACGGATTGCGGGAACTGACGCAGGTATTCAAGCCCGGCACGCGTGCCATATGAAGCACCGACGACATTGATGCGGCCATAGCCTTGCTTCAGGCGTACCGCCTCCAGATCTTGCATGGCAATGCTGGTACCAAAGTATTGCAGCTCGCCGTAAGGCAAGGTTTGCAACTGGCGCATGCAGTCGTCGGTGACTTTGACTCTTTGTTCTGGCGATAAAACTTCTTCGGCTTTTTCGAGTTCCGGACATTCCAGCGGCGCACTGCGGCCGGTGCCACGCTGATCAACAAACACCAGGTCACGGCGACGATTCAGGCGTGCCATCAAGGTAGTCGCCCAACTGGCAACGCTGATGGCACTTTGGCCTGGGCCACCGGCCAGCAGGAAAACGGCATCCGGCAATTTATTCCTGTCCTGCGAAGGGATCACAACATACTGGATATCGATCTGCTTGCCTTGCGGCTGTGCCGGATTCAAGGGTCTTTGCACCTGTCCACATTGCACTTCTTGCGGGAAGTCTGGCAGGCGGCAAGCCTTGGTGGGTGAAGTAGTGGCTGCGGCATTGGCATGTGCTGTCACTGCACTGCATAGCGCCAGGCCAAGCATGAGCCTGAGCCTGAGCATGAATCTTTTGTTCAAAGTGGTCTCCTGAAACTGCTTACTTAATGACTTGATTACTTTAATAGCAACTTCAGGAGTCTAAGCGGAATTACTCAATCAGTAAATGGCAGTTGCGATTGCGTGCCAAGATTGCTGAGCAGAGTCTTGATAGGTGCAGGCAAACCCAGTTGCATTGCTTCACTGAGCGGATGCCAGCCCAGCTCGCCCTCTGCAACTTGCAGGTGACGTTTTTTGAGTTGCACATGCACCGGCAGGATATGCAATTTGAAGTGGGTGAATACATGGGCAAAAACCGGCAAGGTCTGGATGCTGGCGATGTCACCAAACCGGCTGGCGCGCTCACGCACAGTCGCCATTTGCGCATCGACAGAAAAGGCATCGTCTTCGCCGCTATATTCCTGCATGCCCGCCAGTTCTGGCAGCGATAACAAACCACCCCAGATGCCGGTGGGTGGCCTGCGCTCCAGCAAGACTTCTGCGCCATCCTGCACCAGCAGCATGATGGCCTGTTTTTCTTTTTGCGCTTTTTTTGGTTTGCGTACTGGCAGCTCTGCGGTCCTGCCTTGCGTATAAGCCACGCAGCGTGTCTGGAAAGGGCATAGCGTGCATTTGGGGTTGCTGCGCGTGCATACCGTAGCCCCGAGGTCCATCAGGCCCTGCGTATAAGCGCCTATGTCTAGCGCGGGCAATAAAGCCTGGGCGCGCAGCCACATATTGGCTTCTACCGGTTTGGTGCCGGGATAGCCATCTATGCCAAACACACGGGCAAATACCCGCTTGACGTTGCCATCCAGAATTGCTGCTACCGTGCCATAAGAAAATGCCGTGATCGCAGCGGCCGTTGAACGGCCTATGCCTGGCAATTCTTGCAGCAAGGCGGGGTCAGCCGGGAACTTGCCCTGGTAATTATCCACCACCTGTTTGGCGCAATGATGCAGGTTACGGGCGCGGGTGTAATAACCCAGGCCAGCCCAGTGTTCCATGACTTGTCCGGCCGGCGCTGCGGCCAGATCAAACACAGTAGGAAAAGTTTCCAGGAAGCGTTTGTAATATGGAATAACTGCCGTGACCTGCGTTTGCTGCAGCATGATTTCAGACAGCCAGACACGATAAGCCTCGTGGCTTTGCTGCCAGGGCAAGCCATGGCGGCCATGCTGTTTTTGCCAGGTGATGAGCGCTGCAGAAAAACTGGGATCGACGTATAAACTTGAGTGGGAAGTAGCAAGCTGAGGCTGACCCGCCGGGTCAGCCTTGCTACGTGATGCTATGGACTTCATTATTTCAGGCAGCCACCCTGAGTGCAGTCAGTTCTGCCGTCAATGCAGTACGCAGTGTGTCTTCAAGATCGGTCAGCGCTTTTTTCTGCGCATCGATGTCTGCCTGCAAGCTTTCGAACGACGATATCTTGTCTTCCAGGCTGTCGGTCGCCACATGGATACGCTGTATCGATTGCATACGGTTTTTCAACTGGCCTTTGTGTTCTCGTATCTGCGCTTCCAGCGGTGCCATGACGACTTTTTGCCAGGCTTCGACATCGCGGTTGGCTTGCAAGAAGCTTTGTTTGACGCGGGCAGCGACAGAATCAAAGAACTTGTGCATCAACACAACTTGCGGTGTGGTCAGCAAAGTGGCGGTGCTGAACTGCTTTTGATACACGCCTTCAATCGCTTCGACTTCCTTAATGTATTTATCGAGAGAGAATGACATGGGTGACGACAAGGCCAGACCATGTTCAGTCGAAAACTTGCGGTACATGACCGTCATCATTTCCGAAATCTCATCTGTCTTTTTATTCGATGTCTGCAGGTTCAGTTTAACCTGAGAAAAGAATTGCCTGACCGATTCACGCAGGCCAACCGAGAACCTGCTCTTTTCCATGGCTTCGCGCGATTTACGGATTTCTTCACGCAGGATATCCATGCCCAGGCTGGTATATACCTCAGTCGATAACCGGGTAAACACCGAACGCGTGCCCTGCATGCGCAAGAGGCTGGCATCGAATTCTTTTTTCTCGGCATCGATACGCTTCATCATGTGTTCTATGACGTTCATATTCTTGCCGCGCAGGCTCTTCAATTCCATCATTTGCTCAACCATGCTGCGGCTGCGGGCAGAGATAACTGCCTGTTGCGCATGGATGATTTCATTGATTTCTGATGACATCTGCGCACGGATGATATTTTGCTTGGCCGGTATCAACTCCTTGGACAGCGCATATTCCAGCGTAGGCAGGCGGCTGCGTGCCAGCAAAGGTGCATCTTTATTGATCTTGGCGACCAGGCCTTTTTGCGCCGAGATAGGGAAAATCTGCTTTTCTTCCAATCCAAGCGTATGCGCAACCGTGCTTACCTGACGGACGATTTGCGCTTCGACTTCTTCAGGCGTGCGCAGTTCATCCCACATGCTGTCTATCTTGTTCAAGACCACCATGCGGCCAGGGCCATTGCCGATATTATTGCGCCAGACATCGATATCGCTCTTGGTCACGCCAGTGTCGGCGGCCAGAATGAACAAGACGGCATGTGCATTCGGGATCAAATTCAGTGTCAGTTCAGGCTCGGTACCTATCGCATTCAGGCCTGGTGTATCGACAATGATCAGGCCTTCTTTCAGCAAAGGATGGGGGAAATTGATAATCGCATGACGCCATTGAGAAATCTCTACCAGGCCATCTTCATCGACTTCCAGCGGTGCATCGGGGTCGTTTTCATCAAACAGGCCATATTGTTTGGCCACGTCTATGCTGACCTTCTTGGTCAGGCTGACTTGCTTGAAGGCTTCCAGCATGCCGTCGCCAGAGTTGATATTCAGCGGCAGCACCGTCCATACATGGCTTTGGCCCTTGTATTCACTGGTCGATTGCGCTTCGGCACGGGTTTCTATCGGCAGCAGGCGTATGCAGGGCGGAATGGTGTCGTCATACAAAAGCTCGGTCGGGCACATCGTGGTGCGTCCGGCAGAAGACGGCAATATACGCTGGCCATAGTCTGCAAAGAATATGGCATTGATCAGTTCTGACTTGCCGCGTGAGAATTCTGCAACGAAAGCGATAGACAATTTGTCATCAACCAGACGTTCCATCAAACGCGCAATGCGTTGATCACTGGCGGCATCGGCCATATCCGATCCATGTATCCATGACCGGTACTGCTCCAGCGCTTTGACCACTCCTTTGCGCCAGTCGCTGTACTCCTGGAATTTCTGAACCAGATTGCTCATGTTCCCCTCAGTTAACTTTTTTGATATTCCAAGTATATATGGAAGCGTTAAAAAAATACGCGTAAATCGAATTTTGCTTACATTTCAGCCAGATTTGTGGGTTTATTTCTGACATTTTGCACAATAAAAGCTACTGCGTTGTCCTTGTTTTATCTGTCTGACGGCTTCGCCACAAACGCGACAGGGTTCGCCAGTGCGGTCATACACAAAGTAAGATTGCTGAAAATACCCGCTTTGCCCATCCACGCCCATGAAATCTTTAAGAGTGCTGCCACCCGCCTCAATCGCTGCCGCCAGGGTCGCCCGTATGGCCGCTTCCAGTAAAGTATAGCGCTTCAGGCTGATGCGTCCAGCCTGAGTTTTAGGGTTGATGCCGGCCCGGAACAAACTTTCTGATGCATAAATATTACCAACACCGACCACAATATCCCCGGCCAGCAAGACTTGTTTGATGGGCGCACTACGGTTTCTTGTTAATTTATACAATAATTCTGGATTAAATCCGGCTTCCAGCGGCTCTACGCCCAACTGGCGTATCAGCAGATGCTCTTCAAGGTCGCCATCAGCAGCGTCATGCCAGAGTACCGCGCCAAAACGGCGTGGGTCTGTCATGCGCAGAGCAAACTCGCCCACGACGATATCAATATGATCATGCTTGGCTGGTGGCAGGTTTTTGTCAAGCACGCGTAAATGGCCGGACATGCCGAGATGTATGAGCAAGGTGCCATGCTCAAATTGCAACAACAGGTATTTGCCCCTGCGCCCCGTCGTCAGGATGCGCCTGCCTGCCAGCAAAGCAGGCAAATTGGTGGGAAAAGGCCAGCGCAAGCCAGCACGGCGCATGATCACGTCAGTGACCAGCTTGCCCGACAGGTGCGGTTCTACACCACGGCGCGTCACTTCAACTTCAGGTAATTCTGGCATGTGAGGGAACTTTTACCATTACAATCTGACACAGTGTATATAAGCAGTGAAACCCACAGTTGCGCTGCTTCAGCGTAAAATCAATCATCAACGTCAAATCCGGATTCGTTTTGAAAACACTGCCTACTCTCATATTTAGCCCTATTGTATCCGCAATATCATCCATGTCTGCTGCTGCACTGTGGCGACCTGCGGCTCTGGTATTGAGCGCTGCCCTGATCAGCGGGTGTGCAAGCGTAGGCAAACCAGGCGCAACTGCCGAGGACACGCATCATGTCAGTGATGCTGCACAGGCGGCCCTGTCTGCAGAAAAGACACTGAACGGCGTCAGCAGCGCACCGGTGTATGAAGACCCCTTGCCTGAAGTCAAGCTGACCGAGGAATTATTCTACAAGATCGTCACCGCAGAAATCGCCTTCCAGCGTGGCAGTTGGCAAAGTGCGTATGTGATTCTGTACTCTGTGGCAGAACAGACCCGCGATCCGCGTATTGCCAAACGGGCTGCGGAAATCGCGCTGGCCGCCAAACAATCTGGCGAGGCCTTGCAGGCTGTGCGCCTGTGGCGCGAGCTGGCACCTAATTCAAATGAAGCCACCCAGTATTACCTGGGCTTCATGGTGATGAATAATAATCTGGCTGAAATCCAGTCTGTCTATACCGAAAAGCTGAAGTCATCTGACCCCAAACAACTGGGTGTCATGATGTTGCAGGTACAGCGCCTGTTGTCGCGCGCACGTGACAAGAATGGTGCATACAATACCTTGGTCACCCTGCTGCAACCGTATAAAGATAGCCCCGATGCCCATATGGCGCTGGCCCAGGGTGCCTATGTCAAGGGTGACAACAAGCTCGCCGTCAGTGAAGCGCAGGAAGTACTGAAAGCCAGGCCAGATTCTCAACTGGCGGCGCTGACAGTTGCGCAGGCGTCTTCACAAGAGGATGCGGCCAAGGCTTTATCGGCCTTTCTGGTAAAAAACCCAGGTGCCCGCGATGTGCGTCTGGCCTATGCCAGCATATTGATAGACCTGAAACAACTGGATCAGGCCAACCAGGAATTTGAAATCATCGCGCGTGACAAACCTGATGATGTCAGTGCCATCTACACTCTGGGTGTACTGGCGATGGAACGCAACCAGCCACAAAAAGCCGAGGCTTATTTCCTGCGTTATCTGCAGTCGCTCGAAGGCAAATCCGGTGAAGAGCGCGATCCGACCACAGCCCTTGTCAATCTCTCGCGCATTGCAGCTGAACGCAAGGATTACAAAGCCGCGCAAGACTGGCTGGCACAAGTCGATTCTTATGATGGCCGCAACCCTGCCTGGTTCAATGTACAGATACGCCGCGGCTTCCTGCTGGCCAAGGAAGGCAGGCTGCTGGAAGCCCGCGCCTTTATACAGCAAATCAAGGCCAGCAATGAAACTGAACAAATCCAGCTGATACAGTCAGAAGCGCAGCTATTGCGCGATGCAAACCTGCCGGATCAGGCCAGGGCCGTGCTGGAGCAAGGCATTAAACAGACACCAAATAATCCAGACTTGCTTTATGACTTCGCCATGCTGGCCGAGTCACAAAAAGATATCCCGGGTATGGAAGCCTCATTGCGTAAGGTCATAGAACTGGCGCCCACCAGCCAGCATGCCTACAATGCCCTGGGTTACTCTTTTGCTGACCGCAATGTGCAACTTGATGAAGCCAATACTCTGATAGAAAAAGCTAACCAGCTCTCACCAGATGATCCTTTCATCCTTGATAGCCTGGGTTGGGTCAAGTTCAGGCTGGCCAAGTATGATGAAGCTGAACAAGCCCTGCGCCGCGCCTATCAAATGCGCCCCGATGCCGAGATAGGTGTGCATCTGGGTGAAGTCTTGTGGACCATGGGACAAAAAGATGATGCAAAAAAAATCTGGCGCGATGCACTGAAAAAAGACCCGGAAAATCAGACACTGAAATCCACACTGGAAAGATTGAAAGTCAAACCCTGATGCTGATCTTGTCAAAGATGCTTACATCGAAAATTGAATAGAATGACACCTGGCGGACAGATAATGTCCGCCTTGTTATTTGTACTCACTCCATCCGCGATTCATACTGCAACCATGCCATCAAACACCCCATTCAAGCTGCTCGCCTCTACTCTTTTTTGCACCCTGTTCAGTACTGGTTGCGCCAGCCTGAACGGCCCAGCACAAGTGCCAGCAACAGCGAGCACTGCTACCACAGCAAGCACCCGCCAGTATCAGCAGAAAATACAGATCAGCGGCAAGATATCCATCCAGTACCAGCAGGCAGACAAGCCACAAAGCCTGCCTGGCGGCTTTGAATGGGAGCAGGATGCGCAAGGGATACGCATCACCCTGCTGTCACAACTCGACCAGATCATGGCGCGCATCACCCAAAATGCGCAGGGGGCAACACTGGAGCTAAACGGCAAGGCACCGCGCACTGCCAGCGACCTTGACCAGTTATTGCAAGATACCCTGGGCTGGTCTTTGCCGGTAGCAGGTTTGCGCGACTGGCTGCAAGGCTTTGTCGCCATCGACGGCAAGCAACTGAGCGCCGTGAAAGCAGAAGACCAGACCCTGACTACACAGGGCTGGAAGCTGCGTTATGTCAGCTGGCATGAACAACCAAACTTCCCGAAACGCATAGACTTGCAAAGATATACCGAGCAGGCTGGTGATGTCTCTATCCGCATTGTGGTGAATGAATGGAAATGAGCAGACTGGACAATTGCCCTGCCCCCGCCAAACTCAACCTGTTTTTGCATGTGACAGGCCGCCGGGCAGATGGCTATCATTTGCTGCAAACCGCATTCCAGTTGATAGACCGTTGCGATTACCTGGATGTCGAAGTGCGCGCCGATGGCCAGATATGCAGAACCAATGAGATAGAGGGCGTGCCTGCGGACAGTGACCTGATCGTGCGAGCTGCAAGATTATTGCAAAGCCATACCGGCAGCAAATTGGGTACGAACCTGACTTTGCGCAAAAACCTGCCCATGGGCGGCGGCCTCGGTGGCGGCTCATCTGACGCGGCCACTACCCTGCTGGCGCTAAATCATTTATGGCAAACCGGTGTGCAATGCGATGAGTTGATGAAACTGGCCCTGCAACTGGGGGCAGATGTACCCTTCTTCCTGTTTGGAACAAATGCCTTTGCTGAAGGCGTGGGCGAGGAATTACAGGCCCTGGTCACGCCAGACGTCTGGTTTGTGGTACTGGAGCCGGGCGTACAAGTCCCTACACCTGCAATTTTTTCGGCAAAGGAGTTGACAAGGGACACAAATCCGGTCAGAATAGCGGACTTTTCCAGTGATGCAAAACATAATTGGAAAAACGATCTGCAAACAGTTGCCTGCGCATTGTTTCCGCAAGTTGATGCAGCCATTAAGTGGCTCTCACAATACGGCGATGCAAAGATGACGGGATCTGGAGCTTGTGTTTTTTGTGCCTTTGCCGACGAGACGGCAGCAGACACAGTGTTAAAACAAGTGCCCGGTCGCTGGACATCATGGAAAGCAAAAGCACTGAGTAGCCACCCGATGGCACAGAAATTGGGATCGAAAAATATTTGGCTTGAAGCCGGTTTAACGCTAAAATAGCGGCGAACTTGGAAACAGGCAAACGGTTGTGTAGGGGAGTCGCCAAGCTGGTTAAGGCACCGGATTTTGATTCCGGCATGCGAAGGTTCGAATCCTTCTTCCCCTGCCATTAAATTAAAGCCGCCGCATAGATTGTGCGGCGGCTTTTTCAGTTTTATCAGCGGCCATTTTTGTATAAAACCCATGCAAAATAAGCCAGACCCACAAAATCTCAGCCGATAGGTCCCAGCCATGGCAAATGCGCGCGCAAATGACAACATGATGGTTTTCACTGGCAACGCCAATCCTGCACTGGCTGCCGGTGTTGCCAAACAACTCGGCATCCCCCTCGGCAAGGCAGACGTTTCCAAATTCTCCGACGGCGAAGTCATGGTCGAGATCAATGAAAACGTCCGCGGTAAAGATGTATTCGTTCTGCAATCCACCTGCGCACCTACCAACGACAACCTGATGGAAATCATGTTGATGGTCGATGCACTGAAACGTGCTTCTGCCGGTCGTATCACTGCTGCCATCCCTTATTTTGGTTATGCCCGCCAGGACCGTCGTCCCCGCTCTGCGCGTGTGGCGATTTCTGCCAAGGTCGTTGCCAACATGCTGGAAGAAGCCGGTGTAGACCGCGTGCTGATCATGGACTTGCATGCAGATCAAATCCAGGGTTTCTTTGATATCCCTGTTGATAATATTTACGCTTCACCAATTTTGCTGGGCGACCTGGTCGCAAAGAATTACGAAGACCTGCTGGTAGTTTCCCCTGACGTGGGCGGCGTAGTACGTGCCCGCGCTCTGGCAAAACGCCTGGGGTGTGACCTGGCCATCATCGACAAACGCCGTCCAAAAGCGAACGTCTCTGAAGTCATGAACATCATTGGTGAAGTTGAAGGCCGTAACTGCGTCATCATGGATGACATGGTTGACACTGCCGGCACACTGACCAAAGCTGCTGAAGTATTGAAAGAACGTGGCGCCAAGAAAGTATTGGCTTACTGTACTCACCCTGTTTTGTCTGGCCCTGCGATACAACGTATTTCGCAATCGCCATTGGATGAACTGGTCGTGACAGACACTATCCCGCTGACAGAAGCTGCCCGTGCCTGCTCCAAGATCCGTCAATTGTCTTGCGACAGCTTGCTGGCCGAGACTTTCCGCCGTATCACCAAGGGCGAGTCTGTCATCTCCCTGTTCACGGACTAAATCATTTTTCGGCCCTGCCATCTTCTTGGTGGCAGGGCTATTTTCTGGGCCCCTGGTCGCGGGGGTTCAACACCGCAAACCGAATAAACGGTTTGCATTTTTTGGAGTAACACCATGAAAGTAATCGCATTTGCACGCAATGTTCAGGGGACCGGAGCGAGCCGCCGCCTGCGCCTTGCTGGCCAAACACCTGGCATCATCTACGGCGGTACAGAAGCCCCGGTATCCATCACTCTGGATCACAATGCGCTGTACCATGCATTGAAAAAAGAAGCTTTCCATTCTTCCATTCTGGACCTGGAAGTTGATGGCAAATCAGAAAAAGTATTGTTGCGTGACTTCCAAGTCCACGCCTACAAACAACTGGTTTTGCACGCTGATTTCCAACGCGTAGATCCTAACCAAAAAATCCACGTTAAAGTGCCTCTGCACTTCATCAACGCTGACGTATCCCCAGCTGTGAAACTGTCTTCCGCAGTGATCAGCCACGTTGCTGTTGAACTGGACGTCTCCTGCCTGCCAGCAGACTTGCCAGAATTCGTTGAAGTTGACCTGTCCAAACTGGAAGCCGGTCAATCCATCCACGTATCTCAACTGACACTGCCAAAAGGCGTGACAGCTGTTGTACACGGTGGTGACGCTACTGTTGCTATCGCTGTTGTGCCAGCTGGCGCAACTTCTGCAGAAGCTGAAGCAAAATAATTTGCATTTATGCAGATTAGATGAAAGCCGCCTTCGGGCGGCTTTTTTTATTTGGGCTGGCGTGAAACTTTGTTTATGCGAAATACGATAATTGGTATTACTATTTCTACTATCGATGATTTCTGGAGTTATACGCATGCCCTCGCCTTCCAGCCGCAAGCTATGTCTGAGTCTGCTCGTCCCCCTGTGTTTCGCTGTAGTCAGCCCCGCCAGCCAGGCGCAATTGGCTGCAGGCATCAAATACGATACCAGCTACCCCATCATCAGCCCGATGTATGCAAAGTCTGGCATGGTGGCGACTGAGCAGGCGCTGGCAAGCCAGGTTGGCCTTGATATCCTCAAGCGTGGTGGCAATGCGGTAGATGCTGCAGTGGCAGTCGGTTTCGCGCTGGCTGTGGTGCTGCCAAACGCAGGCAATATTGGTGGTGGTGGCTTCATGATTATTCATGACAGTAAATCAGGCAAGGATATCGCGCTGGATTTTCGTGAACTGGCACCAGAAAAAGCCAGCCGTGACATGTACCTGGATGCCAAGGGCAATGTCATCTCCGGCAAATCCCTGTATAGCCATCTGGCAGTCGGCATACCCGGCACGGTGGCAGGCATGGACCTGGCCTTGCGCAAATATGGCAGCATGAAATGGAAGGATGTCATCGCCCCGGCGATACGCCTGGCCGAACAGGGTTTTGAAATCACCCCGCATCTGGCTGAACTCATCGATTCCAGCAAAAATCAGCTCGGTAAATGGCCGGCCAGCCGCGCGATCTTTTTCAAGGATGGCAAACCCATGCTGGCAGGTGAGCGCTTGCTGCAAAAAGACCTGGCGCAGTCGCTGCGCCTGATTGCCGAGCAAGGCCCGTCTGCATTTTATGAAGGTGCGGTCGCCAAAAAAATCGTCGCTGAAATGCAGCAGCATGAAGGCTTGATCTCTGCCAGCGACCTGAAGAATTACAAGGCAGTGGAACGCATACCCGTGCGTGGCAATTATCGTGGCTATGACGTGGTCTCGATGCCGCCACCCAGTTCTGGCGGTGTACACATCATACAGATGCTGAACATGCTGGAGCATTACCCACTCAAAGAACAGGGTGCCAACAGCGCCCAGACCCTGCATCAGTTGAGCGAGGTCATGAAGCTGGCCTATGCTGACCGTTCAGAATTTTTGGGTGATCCTGACTATTACAAGGTGCCGCTAAAGGGCCTGACTTCACGCGCTTATGCGGATGAACTTGTCAAGAAAATACAGCCAGACCGCGCCACGCCTTCTGCCGAAATCAAACCAGGCAAACCTCTGCCCTATGAGAGCGACCAGACCACGCATTACAGCGTGGCCGACAAATTCGGCAACATCGTCGCCACCACTTACACCCTGAACCTGAACTTTGGCAGCGGCATCGTTGCCACTGGCACAGGCATAGTCCTGAACAATGAAATGGATGATTTCTCGGTCAAGGCTGGCGTACCAAATGCCTTTGGCTTGCTGGGTGGTGATGCCAACGCCGTACAGGGCTGGAAACGGCCTTTAAGCTCGATGTCGCCGACGATCGTACTCAAGGATGGCAAACCCTTTCTTGTCACCGGCAGCCCTGGTGGCAGCCGCATTATCACAACGACACTGCAAACCATTCTGAACGTCATAGACCATGACATGAACGTGGCAGAAGCCACCATTTCGCCACGCATACACCAGCAATGGATGCCAGACCAGCTACGCTTTGAAAAAGGCATCAGCATGGACACGCTGCGCCTGCTGGAGCAAAAAGGCCAGGTACTGCGCCCTACTGGCACGCTGGGCAAGACCCAGACCATACAGATAGTCCCGCAAGGCTTTGCCGGTTATTCAGACCCGCGCAACCCGGATGGTGCTGCGCTGGGGTTTTAATCGGAGTTTTAAGTCAGGGCCATCATTTGTCAATTACGCCTGGTGTAAATAGCAATTCTTCTTGCGTTATTAAAAAACCACTGACCTAAAGTGTAACAATTTCGAAACAAGTGCAAATTTTTGTATTACATTGACGTTTTTTGTCATTGACATTTGTCGTTTTAGTATTTTTTAATATAAAAAACTAAAATGACAAGAATATCGCGCCTGATGTCATATCTTCATCAAACTGGATAAAACGCAGGCCGATATTTTTCCATAGCCAAATATTTCTGCGCTATTCCCGGTTGCAAGAGTTTATATTTCTTGCGAACTTTCTATTGGGCATTTCTCCTGTATCAACAAGGCAAACAATTGCAAGCTGGATGCAAGAACAATTGTGGCTTTAAGGGTTCAGCTTTAGCATACGGCTGGCAATTTTAAGCGCAGTCAAACGATTGGCACAAAATTTGCGTCTATGACGTAACTAAACTGCTTTTGCTGATTGGAGAAAGAAATGCAAAGATATTCAAAAACAATTCAGCGAGGCTTCACACTCATAGAATTGATGATCGTGGTGGCCATCATCGGCATCCTGGCGGCAATCGCTTTTCCACAATATTCTGATTATGTTTCTCGCACACGTGCGTCTGGTGCGATATCCGAACTCAATAGCCTGAAAAAAGAATTATCCATTTGCTACCAGAATGAAAATAGCTGGTCAAACTGCACAGTCATGGGCAGCAATTCTATTCCTACGGTCATCACATCAAAATTTTTGACCAATGCAGCCCCCTCCATTTCGAATGCAGGCGTGATTACACAATCAACGACAGGGGCAACGACAAGTACAGGAACTGCGTTGAGCATCATATTGACCCCTTCCATCAGCTCAGGGCAAAGTAATATGATATGGGCAAACACAGGGACTGTCTGTGACCCGATTCGCGGTTTGAAACCAGGCCAGGGCGGCTGCTAATATCCTGCATTTATGCTGCACTGAAGCTGCAAATAAGCTGTACATAAGCAGGCTGGCGGGAACAATGCTAAATGCATGTCCCGCAATTTCAATCAAGCCCTCATAGGCTTGATCGCAGCCTTGAGTGGTGCGCTTGATTGAACAGAGGCTTGAGTATCGTAGTAGCCTTCACCCGCACTCCCCCCCCGCTTCTTATACCTTCGTCCCCTCGCACCATGTAGTCCACATGCTACGCAGCGCGGTATCTACTTTAGCTGAGAATCCCGCCTCATCCATCAACTTGCTGTGTATCATCTGCTCGCGCAAATTCTCACGCACTTGTGCGAGCATGCTGGTGTTACTGGCAAGTTCGACGACTTTATCTATATATTCCTGTTCAGATTGCGCTATCCATTCTGGATGACCAATGCCTTTCAGAATTGAACTACCCAGCAAGCCGACGCTAGGCCGTCCGGCCAGCGTCACATAGGGCACGCCCATATACAGAGTTTCAAACAGCGTAGTACCTGAATTGTGCGGGAAACAGTCCAGACCTATATCGATCTTTCTCAGGGTATTCCAGGGCGGGGTATCGTAGCCTATTTCCAGGCGGGACTTGTCTATGCCAAGTGCAGCAAATTTTTCTTCAAGATCCCGGCGCAAATCGGCATTTTTAAAATTCCCACTATTGATTAATAATTTTGCGCCTTCTATTTTTTCCAGTATCGCTGCCCATACACGTATGGTGAGATGATTGATCCTGACTGACCTGGTCAGCGTACCCAGAGTTATGTAACCATTTTTGAGCGCAGGCAGAGTGCTGACCTCGCCCATTCCATCGGCAGGACGATATGCAAATGAGGGCGTCTCCAGGCGCCAGGGCTGCTCTGAAAATACGGCTTCAGCGCCTGGTGGAGCACAAGTATCATCGGTCAGAAAATAATCAATCGCCCTAAGGCCAGTCGTATAACCATAACCCAGCCACGAAACCTGCACCGGCGCTGGCTTGCGGGCAAATACCTGCAAGCGGTTACTCCCCGTATGACCGGCAAGATCGATCAGAATATCGATGCCATCCGCCCGGATTCTCTCTGCCAGCTCGTCATCAGACAGGCCTGCCGTGGGCACCCAGTGATCTACATAAGTCTTGTAACGCTCAGTGACTGCATCTTCATATTTTAATTCTGCATAGGCATATAACTCAAAACCAGACGAGTCATGATGTGCCAGCAAAGGCTCGAGAAAATACTGGACTGCATGCCGGCGAAAATCTGGCGAAACATAGCCAACTCTGATACGGCGCTGCGGGTTCTTGTCGTTCGCAAATGCCTGCCACTTGCGCTGGTGGGGACGCGCATACTTTTCTTCATAGACCTGATACTCGCCAAATATCTCACTGGCACTTCGCACAGGATCATAGTTCAGCAGGAACAGCAGGTTGCCATAGGTCTCGGCATGATCGGGCTCTATTTCCAGCGCTCTGCGATAACTTTGTTCAGCTTCTGCCCTCATGCCGCGGTCAGAATAGGTATTCCCTATATTGCTGAACAAATTGAGTGAATTGGCATCCAGACTGAGGGCACGTTGATAAGATGCTGTCGCCTCAAGGTAGCGCGCTGTTTCGTGATAAACAATACCCAGATTGCAATGAAAACGGGCAATTTCAGGTTGTAAGGATATCGCAGTTTTATAACACTTTTCTGCATCCTCAAGGCGAGTCTGCTTTTTATAGACATCACCAAGATTACAATGCGCATCTGCAAAGTCAGGACGTATTTTCAAGATAGCCTGAAAACATTGTGCCGCTTCTTCCAGCCTGTTTTTCTCCTGTAAAATCAAGCCGATATTATTGCGGGTTTCTACATGAAGTTCATTGATCTTCAGGGCACTATTAAAATAGCTTTCTGCCTCATCATATTTGCCGCGCTCTTTGCATATCATGCCGAGGTTACAAAATGCAGCAAAGTTGCCGGAATCGATTTTAATGGTTTGCTTGTAGTGATCTTCCGCTTCGTCCAGCAAGGACTGGCGCTGCAAAATAGTCGCTAGATTGAAGTGTGCATGACTGAAATTGGGTCTGAGTGCCAGAGCCTTGCGATACCAGGACTTGGCTTCATCCAGGCACCCCAGCGATGTCAGCGTCACACCCAGGTTGAAAAAAACGTAGTGAGACTCGGGATGAAACTGAAGTATCTGCTTATACACTTGCTCAGCATCTTCATAACGACGCAACTCATCGAGGCTGATACCCAGATTAATGGCCGCATCCAAAAAATCTGGCTTGATTGCCAGCGCTAGCCGGTAATACTTTTCAGCCTGCACACAATTGCGTTGCTCATACCAGGCATCACCCAGTTTATTGTTTAATTCTGCATCTTCTGGATGGATCAGCAGGGCCTGCTGATAGCTTTTTACTGCTTCAACAAAGTTTCTGTTTTTAAAAAACGCATCTCCAGCCGTCTTCAAACTTTCAGCGCCGGTCTCTTGCAGATGCGTTGCCAAGCTAGCAGGCTCAGGGGCCTCTGGGGCCTGGACAGAGTTAGTGCTCTTGTCAGCAGTTGAAGAAAATTTACTCTTAATCCAATTCAGCATTTGTCATTTCTCAAGTAAGCGCCAGCCATATTTATGTATTAGTCCAGATTGTAAATGTGGCGCACAAGTTTGAGCAATAAATCAGACCTGCCTTGCAAGTCCCGGGATGTCTTTTGCATATGACGGGTTGTTACCGGTAAGGCAAGGCGAGAAGTTTTTCTGTCATAGACAGAAATAGAGAAGATATGAGAACCCGCAAGCTGTTGATTGAGCTTGCGGGTAAATTGATATGTCAGCAGCCGCCCTGGCCGGACTTCAAGCCGCGTATGGGGTCACAGATTGTGCCACTTGCTGTCCAGATCATGTTTGCCTGGCCACTGGAGATAGTCGGGGTCAATGTCACAGCCAAAGGTGCACCACCAGTCGTGGTTGCACCCGTTTGCGTTGCAGTGATAACGCCATTGCCCGCTGCTGTGGGGGCCACTGGCAAAAACTTGGTGGTGATGGGATAAGTGGGGATGCCATTGCTACCTATGGTAGAACAGCTTGCCCATGCGCCTTCCATTTGATAGCAAAGCGAAATCGCATGCTTCAGACTCTGCAACTCTGAAATTGCCCCGGCTGCGCGCGTGCGTGACGTATAGTCAGAATATTGAGGAAGCGCAATTGCGGACAGAATGCCGATAATTGCCACGACTATCATCAATTCTATCAAGGTGAAACCGCGTTGTACCGTTTGCATAGATGTGATCATTTATTGTTACCGCGTATAAGAGTTGGTCGTTACTGAAGATAACATAGCATCATCAACAGAAACCAGATACTTTCCTTGATTATTCAGGCCATCTTCATAAGACGGGGTCAAATCATGTCTTAAATAAAAACAAGTACATTGTATAAACTGCACTTTCATGAGCTTCATACACACTTTTCTCTGACCTCGCCCGTTTAGCTCAGGCTTTACAAAGACTTGTCTGAACTTATTATGAGTGCATTTTTTGATCGCTAAAAAAAAAGCCCACCATAATAAAGTGGGCTTTTTTGACAATCAAACCAGCTATTATGGGCAGCCGCCTTGACCAGCTTTCAAACCACGGATTGGATCGCATACTGTGCCAGATGCTGTCCAGATCATGTTTGCTTGACCAGAAGACACTGTTGGTGTCAATGTCAGTGTCAAAGGAACACCAGCAGTTGTTGTTGCACCAGTTTGTGTTGCAGTGATGATACCCAGACCAGCTGCAGTTGGGATTACTGGCAGGAATTTAGTTGTAACTGGGAAAGATGGGATACCGTTAGAACCTGTAGTTGCACAGTTAGTCCATGCACCTTCATTTTGGTAGCAAATTGCCATTGCAGATTTCAGACTATCCAGTTCCGAAACCGCGCCAGCTGCACGAGTACGGGATGTGTAATCAGAATACTGAGGGATAGCGATCGCTGCCAGGATACCGATAATTGCAACAACAATCATCAATTCGATCAACGTAAAACCACGTTGCACGGTTTTCATATTTAATTTCATTTGTTGCCTCATTATAAAATTGAATCTTTAAAAAAAATTGTCCAGAGGTTCATAACAAAAAAAGCCCACAACAATGAAGTGGGCTTTTTTGACAATCAAACCAGCTATTATGGGCAGCCGCCTTGACCAGCTTTCAAACCACGGATTGGATCGCATACTGTGCCAGATGCTGTCCAGATCATGTTTGCTTGACCAGAAGAGATTGTTGGTGTCAATGTCAGCGTCAAAGGAACACCAGCAGTTGTAGTTGCACCAGTTTGTGTTGCAGTGATGATACCCAGACCAGCTGCAGTTGGGATTACTGGCAGGAATTTAGTTGTAACTGGGAAAGATGGGATACCGTTAGAACCTGTAGTTGCACAGTTAGTCCATGCACCTTCATTTTGGTAGCAAATTGCCATTGCAGATTTCAGACTATCCAGTTCCGAAACCGCGCCAGCTGCACGAGTACGGGATGTGTAATCAGAATACTGAGGGATAGCGATCGCTGCCAAGATACCGATAATTGCAACAACAATCATCAATTCGATCAGTGTAAAGCCGCGTTGCAGCTGTTTAGGGATAGCTTTCATTATGAACTCCAGGAAAAGTTGAAATCAGGGACTACGGTTCACATGTAGCAATCACCGTGCCAGTTTGTGTTTACTGCGCAACTTCGCATTTTCTTATGCATAAATCAGCGATTCCATAAGCCATTGATTAACTAGTGACGAAATGCGTCAACAATTGCAATTTAATCAATGCAAATATTTGTCAATGTTTGTGTAAGATCACAAAGACGACTGACAAGTCTGTCAGTCATGTAAAAAATTGTTTCAACACTTGATGAAAATATGAAAATTTTTTTACTTGGCAACTGCCTGACATATGTAGCGTAAGCGCAAGCACATGCGCAGTGGATGTGCAGCCAGGTCATCTGGCCCATCAAATGAAGCAAGGGAAGTTTTTCCAGGCAATTTCAAAGTCTGGCTTGTCCCTGCCCTGGTGGCTCAGGCAGGGACGAAATGAGTTCTAGTAGAAAATCACTGCCATTTTTGTCCCTGACAGCTCTATCATGTCAGCATGCTTGAGGGTATGAGGTTTGTCTTTGATGGACTGGGTATTGACGGTCGCAGCAGCATTACCCTCGACCTGTGCAATGACATATTCCTTGCCTTGCTGGGTAATCGCAATGACCTGGGTGCCAGGGCTGCCTATTGTAGTGACGGGCTTTACAAGATTGAGTTCCTTACCTGCATTAGGGCCAGTCATGACCTTGATCTTGGCTCTTGGCTTTTCAACTGCGGCCGGTTGCGCCTGGCCTGGCTCAGGCACAAAAGTCTGCTTGCCTGACTCTTCTACCTGGAAACGCAATTTGTATTTACCGATGTCGATGACATCATCGTGCTGCAACAAATGTTTTTTGACAGGCTGCGCATTGACCATGGTGCCATTGGTGCTACCAAGATCAAGTACAAAAGAGCCACTGGAAGAAGTATCAATTGCGGCATGCTGACCACTGACAGTCAGGTGATCAATGACGATATCATTACTGGGGCGCCGGCCTACGGTAAGGCGTGATTTGCTGATAGTGATTTCTTGCTGAACCAAACCATTAAAGGTGACGATAATTTTCGCCATAAATCTCTCATCAATTCATAATCCCCGACCTACCGGGTAAATGTTCTTTGTAACCAGGACTTGTTTTCTTCACTCACCAGCCTGAACAGGACTACGGAAATATTATCCAGCCCGCCCCTGTCCTTGGCAGCATCGATCAAGGCTTCGGCACAAGACTGAAGCTCAGACCCGTGCTGCCTGATCAAGGATTGGATTTCATCATGCCCGAGCATATCGGTCAATCCATCTGAACACATCAGATACAAATCTTCTTCTTCAGTATGGTGTGTATGCAACTCTGTATGCACTTCTTCCAGAGTCCCCACCGCCCTGGTGATCAGGTTCTTAATAGAAGAATAACGTGCTTCTTCTTCAGTCACCAGGCCTGCATTGATCTGTTCCTGCAATACCGAATGATCCTGCGTCAGACGTGTCAGCTCGCCCGCACGATAACGATAGGCGCGCGAATCACCGACGTGTGCTAGCAAAAGCTTGTCTTGCAAACAGCATGCCACCACCACGGTAGTGCCCATGCCTGCGCATTCTGGATTGGTCAGCGCTGTATACAAGACATTGCGATTGGCCTGCTCGATTGACTCTGTCATCCAGCGTGCCATCGCCAGCGGCCTTGGCCCCATGGACGGGAACCAGATGGCATCCATCTTGCTACATAAATATTCAGCAATGATTTGGGCGGTCATGGCGCTGGCGACTTCGCCCGCGTTATATCCCCCCATGCCATCGGCCAGGACCGCACAGCCATAGTCGGCACAAACGACGATGGCATCTTCGTTATGCGACCTGACCAAGCCCGTATCAGACAGGGCAGCAAATTCTAGTACACGCTGGTATGACATCAATAAATGTTGGGATACATCCTGAGGTGAATAAATTTATATGAAACAGATAATATTTTAGAATTATTTTTAAATTATTTTAATCAGGGCTTAAGCAAATATTCTCCTGACTTTGCCCGCACCGCCAGTAAACAGCTTACCTGGACACGACGCGTAACATATCATCATGTAGCGTCGATGGCATGACGCAGCCTGAAATTTTGCGTAAACCCTCTGTTTCTAGTGTGCAGAATTGCGTTCTTGCTCGCCCCTTCACTGATTATCGACGCAATACGCCGCATCATCAGGTAAGCAAATCAACTAAGCAAATCAGCTAAACAAAACATACCAAAACATACTGAATTCAATAGAGATTAACCACTGATGTTCAAGCTTAACATTAAGGAAATCTATTTGCACGGATATCCACCATAAACCCGGCCATAAATAAAAAAAGAGTCGCAAAATTTGCGACTCTTTTTCATCTACGACAGCTTTACAGCATTGAGCTTACAGCATGGCTTTCAACAAACGCGCCATCTCTGACGGGTTTTTAGTGGCCTTGATGCCGCATTCTTCCATGATGTCGAGCTTGGCTTGTGCAGTATCGGCACCACCAGAGATCAGCGCGCCAGCATGGCCCATGCGCTTGCCCGGAGGCGCAGTAACACCAGCGATGAAGCCAACAACCGGCTTCTTCATGTTGTCGCGTACCCAGTAAGAAGCATTCGCTTCATCAGGGCCGCCGATTTCACCGATCATGATGACAGCATCAGTATCTGGATCATCATTGAACATCTTCATGATGTCGATGTGTTTCAGACCATTGATAGGATCACCACCGATACCAACAGCAGAAGACTGACCCAGACCCAGTGCAGTCAATTGACCCACTGCTTCATAAGTCAGAGTACCGGAACGGGAAACCACGCCGATACGACCTTTACGGTGGATATGGCCTGGCATGATGCCGATTTTGATTTCGTCTGGAGTGATCAGACCTGGGCAGTTAGGGCCGAGCAATTTTGTTTTGCTGCCGGACTTAGCCATGCGGTCTTTCAACATCATCATGTCACGGACAGGGATGCCTTCAGTAATGCAAATTGCCAGATCCAGGTCAGCTTCAACGGCTTCCCAGATGGCAGCTGCTGCGCCTGCTGGTGGAACGTAGATGACGGATACTGTCGCGCCAGTTGCTGCTTTAGCTTCAGATACGTTAGCAAAAATCGGGATGCCTTCGAAATCTTCGCCAGCTTTTTTCGGGTTCACGCCAGCGACGAAACAGTTTTTACCGTTTGCGTAATCGCGGCACATGCGAGTATGGAACTGGCCAGTTTTGCCAGTGATACCTTGGGTGATGACTTTAGTGTCTTTATTGATCAGGATGGACATATCTGTTCCTTGCGATTATTAAGCTTGAGCTGCAGCAGCTGCAACAACCTTCTGTGCTGCTTCTTCCATCGTGTCAGCCGCGATGATAGGAAGGCCAGAGTCAGCCAGCATCTTCTTGCCGATGTCTTCGTTAGTACCCTTCATACGCACAACCAGTGGTACTTGCAGGGAAACTGCCTTGGATGCAGTGATCACGCCTTCAGCGATCACGTCACAACGCATGATGCCGCCGAAAATGTTGACCAGGATGGCTTTCAGGCCTGGATTTTTCAACATGATCTTGAAGGCTTCAGTGACTTTTTCTGCTGTTGCACCACCACCTACGTCGAGGAAGTTGGCTGGTTCGCCGCCGAACAGTTTGATAGTATCCATGGTTGCCATCGCCAAACCGGCACCATTCACCAGGCAGCCGATATTGCCGTCAAGGGAGATGTAAGCCAGGTCAAATTTAGACGCTTCGATTTCAGCTGGATCTTCTTCATCCAGATCGCGGTAAGCCACGATTTCTGGTTGACGGAACAATGCATTCGCGTCGAAGTTGAATTTTGCATCCAGTGCGATAACCTTGCCGGAGCCAGTCAGGATCAAAGGATTGATCTCAGCCAGGGAGCAGTCAGTTTCCATGAAGGCTTTGTACAAACCTTGCAACTGTACGCGTGCGTCAGCGATGGAGCCTTCTGGCACACCGATTTTGCGGGAGATGTCATCCGCTTCAGCATCTTGCAAGCCAGCAGTCGGGTCGATTGCCAGGTTGTGGATCAATTCTGGATGTTTTTCTGCCACTTCTTCAATATCCATACCGCCTTCGCTGGAGGCCATCAAGACCACGCGCTGGCTGATACGGTCAGTGACCATACTGACATACAGTTCTTTTTTGATATCTGCGCCTTCTTCGATCAACAGGCGACGAACCTTTTGACCTTCAGCACTGGTCTGATGCGTGACCAGTTGCATGCCCAGAATCGCGTCAGCGTATTCACGCACTTGTTCCAGGGATTTAGCGACTTTCACGCCACCACCCTTACCACGGCCACCGGCGTGTATCTGTGCTTTAACAACCCAGACTGGTCCGCCCAGCGTTTCAGCCGCTTTGACAGCTTCGTCAACAGACAGGCATGGAATACCGCGTGGTACTGTCACTCCGAATTTGCGGAGGATTTCTTTACCCTGATACTCATGAATTTTCATACGACTTCCCTTCAGACACTGAGGTATAAATAATTAAACAAACAAACTAGCTGGGTGATTTCACGTCAGGCGATACTTTTGCCCAACGTGGGTAATATTGAACAACCGCCGGCCCGTCAGTACGAAGGGCGTGACAGCGATCAAGTTGAAAAGGTTGCTGCGCCTGCTGGCCGTGATCAGTCGCCCCGTCGCGGGTATCGATCACATCGCCGGCAAAAGCCTGGACAGCAGCAGTGGGTAGAATTTGTGCCATTTCCGTCAGATGGGTGCAACCCTGCACACCAGCCATGCGCTCTTTCACGCCCTGGCGGAACTGCCTTAACAAATTCAAACCGATGAGTTTTTTATAATCTGGAGTAATGACTTCGCAATAACCCGGATAAGGTACGGCATCCGAAGACGCTTCCACATCAACGATGGTCAATTGCAAATCAATAGTTATGCGCAGGCTGAGGTCATGCAGCGCGCTGCCATTCGGGCGCACGCCTGATGCGAGGGTGATATCGCGAGGCTTATAGTCAGTGATACGGGCGTCAAGATCCCACAATCCGTCATCGCGCGCGAACGCTTCGATCTGGATAGTACGCGTATGCTTCAGGGCGCGTCTGTTGATTGACGAAGATAAGGGCATCATGCCTGCTGGCGGCTAAACCGGAATTACTGAATAAATAGCCACAATTGCGTGTCGTTACCGCAGCTTCTACGATAACAGCCGCTCCTGCGGCCCTGCAAAAAAACCAGCAGAGTGTAGCACAGACCAGCCGCGAACTCATCATATGACTACAATTTAAGCAGTTTTCTGAGTATGCTTATGCAGAAATCTAAGCAGAAAATTAAGTTTTTTGTGGTTTGGCAAAAGAAAACCGGGCGATTATCAGGTAAATGTCTGTTCTTGCAATACCTGAATCCAATTGAAAGGAGTGCTTATTTATGCAGCAAACCAATACCTGTTATTTCAAAGTTCAGGCCGAAGTTTTACTTTGCATACAAGGATTGGGTTCATAGGCTGCGCTTTATCAGTTTCTTATCAGTTTATCAGTTTCTTATGAGCCCTATAGATTAATGCGGAGTCCCGCCAGATTAAGCCCCATCAACCCACCACTGGGCGTTTATAAACGTGTGCGTAGTTTCGGTGCCAAGTATCGGACTGATAAAAGCCAAGCTTTCGCAGATCGAATTGGACTCTCAAGGTCGCGGCTTATCAACCCAATGCCAGGGCTTCAATCAATGTCCCGGCTTCAATAGTAAGAATATCCTCCACTTCGTCATTCCTGCGCAGGCAGGAATCCATCGTGTTAATACCTTTACAGTCAAATCTGCAGGGGTCTTGTTCAGGATTTTTGAGTCGGTACAAAAAATTGATGCGCAACCAAGGTGAACAAACGCCGCTGGACCTCAGCCTACATTGGGGCGACATTATTGACATTGTGAGCATATTGAATTGTGAGTACTATTCATCATCCTCATCCCGCGGCGCTCGCATCGCCGCCTGCGTCGCCCTGCCGGAAAACCCCCTCTGCTGCAAAAACGCCGCCTGTTTCATCTTCTCCTGATGATCTTTCGGCGCATGTCGAAATTTCCTGTGCAAGACCTGAACAGCCCGCTCTACCTCAGACTCTTTTAAATCTTCTTTAACGTTTTCTATATCCTGCGCATCCAGGCCGTGGCTTTGCAGCTCCGCCAAAATGCGGTTATTGCCAAACCTCGCCTGCCGCCGGTTAACCAAAGATTCAGAAAACCGCTCGCCAGATAAATACTTGGCCGCCTCCAAAAAATCCAGCACGGCAGCCACGTCATCACCCTCTTCCGCATAGCGTGCCAGCTTGCGTTCCAGTTCCATGCGGCTATGTTCACGCATGGATAAATAACGCAGGGCACGGGCTTTCAGGCTAATGGTAGGTTTCTTCATACTTTAAAAGCGAAAATGCCGGTTGGTAGCTACCAACCGGCATGATACAAAACTATAGTGCTGACAGCGCTGCAGCTCAGTGTTACAACTTAGCGCTAAAACTTAGGCTTCAGCTTAGTGGATCAACTTACTCAGCCGTTGCCGCCGACGGCATCAACAAAGGCACGCCCAGATGCAAGCGCACTTTGTTTTCAATTTCAAATGACAGTTCAGGACGCTCTTTCAGATAAGTACGTGCATTGTCCTTACCCTGGCCGATACGCTCACCGTTATAGCTATACCAGGCACCGGCTTTTTCTATGATCTTGGCATCGGCTGCCAGATCCAGAATCTCACCTTCGCGTGAAGTACCTTCGCCATACATGATATCAAAGTGCGCTTCCTTAAATGGTGGCGCCACCTTGTTCTTGACTACCTTGACCTTGGTTTCATTACCCACCACTTCATCACCCGACTTGATGGAGCCAGTGCGGCGGATATCCAGACGTACGGAAGCATAAAACTTCAGCGCATTACCACCTGTTGTCGTTTCTGGGCTACCAAACATGACGCCAATTTTCATACGGATCTGATTAATAAAGATCACCAGCGTATTAGTACGTTTGATACTGCCAGTCAGCTTACGCAAAGCCTGGGACATCAGACGTGCTTGCAGACCAGGCAAAGAATCACCCATGTCGCCTTCAATCTCGGCACGTGGCGTCAAGGCTGCTACCGAGTCAATAACCACCAGATCAACACTACCTGAGCGCACCAGCGCATCGGTAATTTCCAGTGCTTGCTCACCTGTATCAGGCTGGGAAATCAGTAAATCAGACAGATTCACACCGAGTTTTTGAGCGTAGCCTACGTCCAAAGCATGTTCAGCATCGATAAATGCACAAGTACCGCCCAGCTTTTGCATTTCAGCAATTGCCTGCAGCGTCAATGTGGTTTTACCAGAGGATTCAGGACCATAAATCTCGACTACGCGGCCACGTGGCAAGCCACCGACGCCCAACGCGATATCCAGGCCCAGGGAGCCAGTAGAGACAACCTGCACCTCTTCCACCACTTCACCGTCGGCCATACGCATGACCGAACCTTTACCAAACTGCTTTTCTATCTGTGCCAGCGCTGCTGCAAGTGCCTTTGCTTTTTCTGAGGCATTTTCTGGTTTCTTATCGTCCATACATTCTTTCATTCAATAAGCGGCGGGTGGAAAAAGGAATACAGGCTTAATTTCCTGCGATTTGCAGTACTGTATAAAAAAACAGTGATTTATGCAAGCGACTTTTTGCATTGATTTCTGAATGGGGGATTTTACAGTCAAACATTAGTAGCAAATTAACATTTGTTACTTGATTGTAATTTCGACAGAAGGAGAATTAGTACAAGAAAACTCATTGTCGATTTTCATTTAACTTTGAACTTTTCTCATTTAACTTTGAATTTTGCCTCATCTGGCACATTGTGCTGTATTAGGGGGATGGACAAAAATCGGGCAAAGTTAATCTCGGCTGGTTTCCTCTTTGTAGCTGGCCGCTGGTGCTGCCCTTCGAATCGGAAGCTAGTAAAGTGCGGCACGGCTAGTAAAGTGCGGCACGTTATACACTGACGTTACACAGAAAATCTAGAAAAGGTTTGCAATGTGTCACTGAAATGCCATATACAAGACCTTGCTCTTCATCCCCTTTGCACACCAACGCTACAATTCGTTTTTTCATGTCGACAATAGGCGCGCCGCTGCAGCCTTTAAATTCACTATGTCCAGGATGTTCAACAGGCAATTTGAAGACATGCATTTCGTTTTCGGTGCGGAGGTATTTCAAACCGGGGAAAATAACCATGTCAGTGCAAAAAATATTTGAACCAAGATGTGCTGGATTTACTTCGCCCGCAAAAGCGTAAACATCTTCGACGTTCGGTAAGGTCGAAAGGTCTGATCGAAATACATGACGCAGACGCCTTTTACCTGAAGCGACTAGGGATCGATATTGATAAAACGACTTTAGACTCGATGGGAGTTCGGCATAACAGAAATCGAGTAAGCCAGTGACTTCAGTTCCGTGGTTTGCTTCGCCAGCGTATACAAAAGAACGCGGCCGCCAGGTTTCTTGGCCCGGGCCGATTTTCGGATCATGTCCAATATCCATGACCCAATCAGATTCGTCATTATTTACTACATGGGCTACTGAAAGTAAAAACCTTCGCCCAGCATATTCGACGATAGCAGCAGAGCCAAACCCTATCGGGAACGCGTTTGCGTCGTAGCGGCGAAGTGGTTGGCTTGTTATGACCACCCAGTTGAGCCAATTCGTGATTGCTGGAGTGATGATCATGGAGATTTACTCAGGATTATTGAGAGAATGAGAAATCACGCTATTTTAGGCCGGTTTGACCAGCGTGCGGGGTAGGCTGCCAGTGGCGTCTTCTTCAAACAGAGCTCCAGGCCTTGATTGTGTGACCAAGCACCAAGGAATCTTGAGCACAGACGCTGCTGACATAAATTTTGCAATTAGGGGGTCTGTGCATTCAAATGCGCGAATCTATTGTTGCGAGACCTTATTCTAGATTTATACGGCCACTCAAAAATGAATTGGTTCGCTTTCCACAAAATGACTTCATCAAGATCAGCTATACCGAAATTTCCAGAATTCACCGTTATGGATTTATGAATATATATAAATTCGGCGTTCACCCACGAAATCATTCTTTTTGCATCAATTAACTTGATCGACTTTGGTGTTGAAATTCGACTGTTAACATCAATGATTTTGCTTCCTCTCCCTAACCCAACGTACACCGCGCTTTGCTTCTTTCGCTCTAGTTGACCAGATTTTATGAATTTGACCAACTCCGGTGTAAATTCGAACAAATCATAGCTAATGAAAGCGAATTGTTTCTCGCTGTGTAGATATAACAGTTTCAACCAACTCTGTTCAAATTCAGCGTCAGGAAATCCATCATTGGTTACCGAGGAATAATAATAGTGATCAACCCATTTTGCTTTCGCGAATTCTTCCAGTGCCAATACAGAGATTTGATAAGCAGAAGGATATGAACCAGCTTCAAAAAGTAACACGGCATCCTTGTGTAAACGAAGTGCGTTGATAAGCGCCTCTTTGGCCAGTCGTTTCCATTTATAAACAGAAAGAGTGTTTTGTTTTATCGTCTTAACCTTTGCCATCGCCGTCCCTGAAAAAACTTCTACACTAGCTTGTACATTCATGACAGAATAATTTATTTTAGTTTCACTATCCAAAAATTGATTTAAGCTGCATCTTCCGAATCGTTAGTGCAATTCACTCGCCATTGAACGTCATCAGTAAAATCCAGCGACATATTGATCGGGGACTGTTGATTTGCACTGAAAATTGACCCACTTTGCTGGATAAATTGCATCTAAAATTGACCCACGTTTAGCACACAATCCTACTTATCTTGATGAGTAGGGAGCAGGAGTGATTGACGTGGCATTACTAGGTATTATTCGACGCTGGCACATTCGTGACCAGATTCCATTACGCGAGATCGCCAGACGACTGGGCATCTCGCGAAATACTGTCCGGCGCTATCTGCGCTCTGAAGTCACAGAGCCAGCCTATGCGGATCGACAAACAACAAGCGCCATCGATAAATATGCATTACAGCTTTCAAGCTGGCTTAAAACCGAAGCGGGTAAAAATCGTAAGCAGCGACGAAGCTTAAAACAACTTCATCTCGATCTGAAAGAACTGGGATTTGAAGGGTCGTATGACCGGGTGGCAGCCTTCGCCAGGAAGTGGAAGGTGGATCAAACTGACAGGGTCAATTCAGCTAGCAAACGCACAAGACTTAAATTGCATAGCGTTTTGTAAGTGCTTGATTTAGCTGTTTCGGAAGTTCAAAGTTAAATGAACATCGACACTCATTGATAAAAAATACACAATATTGTACCCTCGGATTTAGCTTTTCTTGTACGTTAGATGTCGATTTTCATTTACGGCCAAGCTCAACGGGGTCGATCCCGAAGCTTGGTTGCGCCACGTGCTAGTCCACATCGCCGATCATCCCGTCAATCGTGTTGACGAATTACTGCCCTGGCATTGCGCCGGGTAGTTGGCCCCTGCCTGAACAACACGCCGCTTCCCAGCGGTGTGATGCCATCATCTAGTAATTCGACGCAGCCATCAATACGGCCCTGGGCAGACGCTTACTTCCCAGCCGTGTCACTGCATCATTTAACAAATCCAGGTCCAGCTCAGACGGCGCTGGGCAGTCGCTTACAATAGACCTCCTACCGGCGTCCTAGCCTTTTCATTCATATGTTGCTTCCAAAAAACAAGAATCCGGCGTAATATAGATTTTTTCACAACAGGCTGACGGCCGGCGGCTCAATGATATGGTATATTTTATAACGCGCGCATTCCTCGGTGTTGCAGGTTGCCTAGTATTGACGGCCTGTGGGACCTCGAAAATGTACGAGGGCCCCAAGCTCGAGCGCAAGGACGCTGCCTTGCTGTTTCTGCATACCCGCCCCAACATGAAGTATCGCCAAGTCGACGGCGTTCCCGTAAATTTCGTCTATGACGGAGACATTAAGGAATTCAAGCCGGGCTTGCATCGCTTCACGGTCGAGGTGAGCACCTACCAGGCTCGAGGTGGGCCCTCATTGATGTACTTCACGACGGAATACGATATCGCCACGTTTGAGCTCGAGGTGAACATGCGCGTCGGCTACACCTATGTGCTGGACTACCGGGATGTCAATGTCCCAACGTTGCCCAAGATACTCTGCATGGAGGGAGAGGCCCACGATGCACCTGGCAGCAGGGTCAACGTAACAGGCGAGGTTAGGATTATGAGCCCGACGGTGCAGAAATTCGGCTGTCGCGAGGCGACGTCAATTCGTCACCACAAGAGCAGTTGACCGGCTCGCCATGTAGCAGTGGACTGTGTCACCCCGCCGGTGTTTGCGCGACGGATCCATCACTGCGCCCACGGCGCCGATTACTCCGCTAACCGAGTTGACGAGTACCTGCCCTGGCATTGCGCCGGGCAATTGGCCTCTGCCGGAAATCACTCCACTTCTTAGCGGTGTGATGCCATCATCGTCGAACTAGGCACCCCGTTCAAGACGTAGCTGAGTTGACGCTTACATAAATTCAAAGGCTAATCTTTTAATGATTTGGGGCGTGTGAGTTCATTTTTCCAATCCGTTTTTGCAAATTTCTTAAAGTTCAAACTTAGATGAAAAAAACCCCTAGGAATTCAGAGTTAAATGAAAACTTGGTTCAGACTTAAGTTGTTGGTGGTTTTGTAAGTGCTTGATTTAGCAGTTTTGGCTGTTCAAAGTTAAATGAACATCGACATTAGATGCGTCATGTTGGTCGGATATGTTCGCGTTTCTAAAAGCAATGGTAGCCAGACACTAATGCCTTAACGCGATGTGCTGATTTCCGCTGACATCGATCCAAGCCAGATTTACGAAGACCGTACCATTGTCCACAAGGACGACGGGCCTGGGTTGAATGCTTGCCTCAAAGCACTCGAGCCTGGCAATACGCTGGTGGTGTGGAAACCAGATCGACTTGGTCGCGACTTGAAGCACTTGGTAACGACAGTGGAGGAATTGCGCTCTAGAAACGTCGGCTTAAAAATATTGACCGGTGCTGGCGCGCAGATCGACACAACAACTGCGACTACCCCTAAAACCAATCCCGCCGAAGTGGCACGCCGTTTGGACATTACGACCACGACCCTTTATGCATGTGTGAATGGTGACGGTACGTTGAAGCAAATGGAACAGAAGATTTTGATTAAAACCTAGCTGGATCGGCAGGGGATGGCCAAAAGCGGACCGTCGGCGTAGCAATCAATGTACATTTTCATGTTAATCCCGCTGTTAAATTCTTTGGAGTGCCTATGTCAACTACCAACAAATTTTGGATGTCTTCCGGCTGCAAAAGTATTGCAGGCATATTAGTCGCATTCAAATTAATCATCGCAAGCACTCCTGCCTGGGCCCAGGCCACATCCCGTCATTGTGAAGATGTGAACGTCAACGAAGAAAAAGCTGGCCCCGCATGTCTGCTTTCACATGAGAGTTTGGGCAGCTTTAACGCAGATACCGTCTATTGGAACCTGGATAAATATTCCAGCGTCGAAGCAGCGCAGCGGGATGTAGTCCGCAGCACTTCGGTTATCAAAGCGTTTGGCAGCTTCTGGTTGTTCACTGTCGGACCGGTGGCATCGCGCCCGCTCAACGGAGAGCACGTAGCGCAAGTGGGACCTATTTCAATAGATAGAAATACTTCGTATGATGCGGAGTTTCTCAAATCTACCTTTAGCCCGGGTATGACAGCACCAATCCATATCCATTCTGGGCCCGAAGCTTTTTATGCCGTCAGCGGGGATTCTTGTCTGGAAACGCCAGAAGGCATACAAGTGGGGCGTGGACCAGGGAATAGCATGGTAATACGTGGCGGCCCGCCAATGCTGCTTATGGCATTAGGACGCGAACCGAGAAAAGGTTTCGCACTTATCCTCCATGCTCCCTCTCTTCCGCCAACGACATTAGTTCATGACTGGACGCCAAAGGGGCTATGCCAAGCGGAGATGCGTTGATTTTAGTTGCGCATTGTTCCGTATGAGCTGTCATAAGCAAATGATAAGCAATTTAGGGTTATTATCGGCCAAGAGCCGCCTCCGACGCTGCCGAACCATTAGACGTAGATTTACCTGCGTCAAAGTAGCAGCATACGGGCGCGCAGTTCACGAAACGAAAATAACTGTAGAGAAGACATCTCAAGAACGCTTAAGACGCTTAAAAGGGAGACTCAATGAAACTCGTTCATGTTCTTTGGCAGGCAATATTTGCCACTTTTTGTATGCTGACCGCCATTGATGGCTTCGCCGCGGACTATCCGGCGCCAAAGGAAGGTGACTGGATCGTGCGCGATTTTCGGTTTCACTCTGGAGAAATTTTGCCTGAGCTTAGGCTCCACTATACAACCGTTGGTGCTCCAACCGGCGAGCCTGTACTGATCCTTCACGGCACTACTCAATCAAGTTCCAGTATGCTTGCACCTGCATTCGCTGGCGAACTCTTCGGTCCGGGGCAACCGCTAGATGCAGGCCGTTACTTTGTGATTATTCCCGACGCAATCGGCCACGGCAAATCGAGCAAGCCCTCTGACGGGCTTCGCATGAAATTTCCGAAATACAACTATGAGGACATGGTCGAAGCCCAGTACAAACTTGTGTCAGAGCACCTCGGCATACCCCATCTGCGACTTGTTCTTGGATATTCCATGGGCGGGATGGAGGCATGGATTTTCGCTCAAAAACATCCGAAGTTAATGGACATCGTAGTTCCGATGGCATCGCTGCCAACCGAAATGTCAAGCCGGAACTGGATGCTCAGGCGGCTCATCATTGATTCAATTCGCAACGATCCAGAATGGATGAGCGGAAACTACTTGAAGCAACCGCGAAGCGCGAAATTCGCCTCCGTGTTTTTTGGTGTTGCTACTAACGGTGGCAATCAAGCAATGTTAAGAGCGACTCCGACACGCCAGAAAGCCGACGAAAATCTTGATCAACGGCTCAACGCGCCCTTCAGTGCTGACGCCAATGATGTCCTCTATCAGTGGGAATCTTCGCGTGATTACAACGCGTCATCTGGACTTGAGCGAATCCAGTCCGCGCTGTTGGCTATCAATTCCGCTGATGACGAACGTAATCCACCAGAGCTTGGAATTCTGGATCGTGAAATCAAACGCGTGAAGAACGGACATGTTTTTCTCATACCTATGAGTGACCAGACGGCCGGGCACGGAACAGCATTTCAAGCGAGGTTTTGGAAGGCTGAATTGGCCAACCTGCTGCAATCTGTGCCACCTTCTTTGAAATAGAACCACCTACACTTGCCTACGCTGCTCAACATCAGCGCTGAAGAATGGCCTGTACGACGCATGCCGTATGTCTCTTATGGGGCGCTACCTGTCGTTCGGTAAGGCAAAGATACGTTGATTCCAAAGCTGTTTTCGCCTGTTACTCATCTACGTAGGAATACTCACGGCCCCCACACTGGCCGCTTCCAGGATGCTGCCTTCAAGCGCCCACTGTTTGATCTTCGCGAGAGAAATTGGCTTGAGCAGCTCGGCATGGCATGACAGTTAGGTTAGTTTCCCTCAATGCGTGTCTCGATAATCATCTGCATGATTGCCACGTCGTTGCTCACGATACATTAAAACCCTCGCCCGCGTTGCTATCCAATATGTTGAAGCGGTCGGCTGTTATATGCAGTCGATGTTGGCGAATACTGAGACCAAAGCGTTAGCTGGCAACGAGATAATGGTCAGCGGCTCCAAAATAAGTCGGAGCCGAAGCGCGCGTCGAAAACGGCTTGCTACAGGCAATGGCCACAGAAGGTGCAATAGTTCAGCCTATGCGTCCCCGCAGCCGCCTTGCATTCTTGAGCCCGCACCCTACGCTGCTGCAGCCTGTAATGCAGGCGCAGACTCTACTTCCTCATTGCTCACACTGACCACATTGACTACTGCTGCATCAAACTGATAAGTGCTCGCCTCGTGCAGCTTCCATGCGCCGTCACCGAGCAGGTGCAGGACATGGGTGTGGTGCTTTAGCACGGCGGGGCGGTGGGCGATACTGATCAGGGTGACGCCGCTCTCACGCAGGCGTGCATATAGCGCCGATTCATTGGCGCTGTCGAGTGCGCTGGTTGCTTCGTCGAGAATGACAATCTCAGGTGTATGGACCAGGATGCGGGCGAAGGCCATACGTTGCTGCTCGCCGACGGACAGTAGCTTCTCCCAGTCCTGCACCGCAGACAGTCCACCTACACGCTCGGCCAGTTGCGGCAGATATACCTGATCCAGAATTTCCAGCAGCTGCTCGTCGCTTAGTTCTGAATCGGCACTAGGGTAGATCAGTTGGCTGCGCAGCGAACCTGTCTGCAGATAAGGTTGCTGCGGCAGAAAGAAGAAATTTTCCAGTGGTGGATGATGGATAAGGCCGCTGCCGGTGTGCCACAATCCGGCAATCGCACGCAGTAGCGAGCTTTTGCCGCAGCCGCTGTCGCCGGTAATGAGCAAGGCCTCGCCGGGTTGCAATGCAAGACTCAGTTCCTTGATCAGTACACGTTGCGATTGCGGTGGATGCAGGGTGACTGATTCCAGCGCGAACCGGGTACCTGGACGCAACTGTATGCGTACGGCCTCGGCTTCAGTTGCCGCTTCAGTGGCCGCTTCGGGTGCGGTCTTGGGCAATACCAGGTCGGACAATGCCTGCAGGCGGCCTACGCCTGCCACGAAGCGGCTCAGGCTTTCGAAGTTTTCCACGATCACACCCACCGCACCAAGCACGGCAGAAAACGCCCCGATCGCTTGCGTCGCACGCCCCACCTCCAGCTCGCCGGACAAGACTTGCTGGGCAAGTATTGCCACGGGCAACACCAAAGTGAGTTGACTGAATGTGCGCTGGTACAAATTAAGAGAACGCTGCTTCTTGATCAGCTTGTCGTAGTTTTGGATAGCGCGGTGAAGTTTGCTGTCGATGTGTGCGCGTTCCTGCGCTTCGCCGCGATAGAAGGCGATTGATTCAGCATTTTCGCGTACTCGCATCAGGCTGTAACGGAAGTCCGCCTCGCGCCGCAGTTGCCAGAAATTCAGATGTATCAAGGGATTGCCGAATGCATATAGCGCAGCACCGGTGCCGATGAGGGCATACACGACCAATACGCCGACCAGCAAATGGGAAATCTTCCACAGCACAGCACTGAACGCCACCAACTGCATGGCAGAGCCCAAGAAAATGAGCAGGAAGTTAATGGACCTGCCTGTAAAGGTATTAATGTCTTCGCTGATACGCTGGTCAGGGTTGTCGAGCGTGCTGTCGGCACCCAGTGCGTAGTATTTACGGTCTTTAAGATAGCCGTCGAGAAAGCGCCCGCTGAGCCAGCGCCGCCACTGGTTGGCGAACAGGTCGCGCATGTAATAGTAGAAAGCATAAGTCGGCACCGCAAAGGCCAGCACCATCAGGCAGGTTTGCACGGATGTCCAAAAACGATCACCTTCCTTTGCTGCCAGTGCAGAAGTCATTTCTCCGGCCTGATCGTTCAGCATGACGGCGAACTTGGTTTCAAACAGCATTAATACGATCAGCAGTACCAGGAGTATCCAGGCTCTTTTCCATTCTTCACCCAACCAGTAGGGCTTGGCGACATCAATGAATTGCCGCCATGCAGAAAGTGAGAGGAACGCCGTGCGGCGCCTCTTGGGTGGTGGTGGCACACCATCGGTTTCTACATTGGGGTGAGCGTCGCTTGAGATAGTCATGGTCAGATTCAGTGAATAGGTTTTTATTCATTATGAAATCTGGCGCGATATTGTTCTGTGCGGGAACGGACATAGCCCCGCATATCAGAATAAAAAAATGTGGGAATTACGATGCGTGACGCGGAAGCTTGATGTGACACGGCTAAGCCGAATCAATAGTCAACAGCTCTATTGCATATTGGATAACGCCGACTGGTTTTGCGATGATCCCGGGTCATTCATTTGGCGATCTCGTACCAGGGTAACTGGCCACGGATGTGCCAGCGTCGGTAATACCTGATACGCACAGGATTAATTACGAGGTACTCTTCATTCCACAAACGCAGCAATAGCGCTGCTGCTGGATGCACCCTGTTTTGCCTTGTACATGGCGATGTCGGCTTCTTTGAGGAATTGTTCGGCGTTCGCGGGGGAATCGTAAATACTGATACCGATGCTGGTTGACATCATGATCGTGGAACCGGGTAAAGGCAGATCCAGTGTGGTGACAATTTTTTTGGCCAAGACCTGTGCATGTTCCAATACCCGCACACCTTCGGCAAGCACGACAAATTCATCGCCGCCAAGGCGGGCCATGGTGTCATTTCCACGCAAACAGCCAGAGACTCTTTTTGCAAATTCTTTCAATACCTCGTCACCCGTATCATGACCATTGGTATCGTTAATTTTTTTGAAGCCGTTCAGGTCCATGAACAATAAAGCCAGACCGTTGTTTTGCCGCAGTTGCCGGACGATTGACTGATGCAGTACCTGCATGAAATGCCGGCGGTTCGGCAGGCCGGTCAGGCCGTCTGACAAGGCCATTTCATTTAGTGCAGATTCCCATTTCTTGCGTTCAGAAATGTCATGCAAAAAAGCGGTGAATTCGAACTGGCCTGCAATATTATTGACGTTCAGACTTACCTCAACGGCAAGCTCTTTGCCGAACCGATCGACCGCGAGAAATTCGCGTCGCGCAGTTGTGGATTTTTTTCCAAGCCGGTCTAAATGCGTCAGGATATTGACGAAAGAATTTCTAAAAGCGGGTGGCACAATCAGATCAACAATATTGCGACCCATGGCTTCATTACTGGTCCAGCCAAACAGGGATTCAGAAGTGCGGTTCCATTGCGTCACGATGCCAATATTGTTGATCGATATGACGGCATCGTTAGCGTATTCGAGGATGGTGCGTATCCGTTCTTCGCTTGTACGAAGTTGTACCTGCACACGCAGCATCTCATCAAAAGCAACCTGCTTGCCAAGCGCGGCACCCAGGGCAGTACCCATGAGTTCCAGCGTCTGTAAATCTTCTTCGTCAAAACCGCATGCCTGCTCTGACATGACTTTAAGCACGCCGACTGGTTGCCCACGTTCAAAAAGTGGTGTGCAGATCATGGAGCGGACACCCACTTTTCTACAGGCATTGGCATCAACACGCGGATCGGTCTCAGCGTCATCACATTGCAGAATTTGAGCACTACTGACACACAGACCTGACAGGCTGTTTGCTCTCAACAGACGCAAACCAACATGCTGGGATATCGCGCCGCTGGCAGAGCGATACACCATGTGGTCGCCATCAACCAGCTCGACGACCGCGCCTTTGGCTTCTGTGAGTTCTTGTAATGTATTGACAACAAGTTGCATGAATGCCGTGAGATCCAGATCTGCCTGGGCAAGCAATGATTGTGTCTCAATGATTCTCTCTAACCGGTCAAGTTGTCTTTTGTTTTTTTTCATTTTGCGACCCCAGGCAGTTTTATACGTGCCATTTATTTTATGGTATTTCTGAACGAATTCGCTTTCAATCTATAGCGTATATACCACTTTTTTGTTAATTATTGCTGCGTGATTTTCAGAAGTGTTCAAGTCTGTCTGCCATTCGTTGCAGGATTTTCATCGTGATATCAAGGCACAAACTATTCATGTATTTCATTGTTTCATATTGACAGTGAGTGCAGCATTTTTTTGTACTGCATTTTTGCAAAAATAATAAAAAAGACATCAGTTTCATGTCGCAAAAATCGGTAGTAAATAGGCATCATCATCGCAAGTCTGGTCTTTTACCTGAGTATGATTTTTACATTGCCATAAAACCCTGGTTACCAATTGTAGATTTTGGTAACAAAAAATCATTACGATTGTGAATAAATGCTAAATCTGCCAGCATTTGCTTTTGTTGTTGACCATGACAACGCCCGGCCTGCTTTGCCAGGAAGCGCTCTTTCAAAAGGTACAGTGATGTATAAAATTCGCAAGTCGGGATGGATGTCGTGGATGCTGCAAGCCAGCGTAGTCGCCCTGCTCAGTGCATGTGGGGGCAGTAACAATAGTGCGGTCTCAACTGCGTCGCAAACACATACATCGAACCCGCCACCGGCGACTGCCGACGGTTCTTTCCCGCAGAATGTATTGGCGCCAACGACAAAGACCGCTTCATCCTTGAGCGCGAATACTGCGAAGGGACTCGCATCCAGCAGCCCCGCACCGCAAATCTTGTTTACCGATACCTTAAGCGCGCCGACCACTGGTGGCGAAAACAACCAGGGTGGTTATCTTTCCATCTTCGGCAAGAACTTTGGTTCTGCCAGCGACCTCGGTACGAATACCAGGGTGTATATCAACGATAAAGAAGTGGCCAACTACCGTTATCTCGGCAATGCAAAATCAAATGCAAAAACTGGATTGCAGCAAATCACGGTGCAGGTAGGCTCGCTTGAGGGTGCGCCGGCAGGCGGCGCACTGCCTGTCAAGGTTGTATATAACGGCGCCTCTTCAAACACGGACAATAACTTTACACCGACTTCTGGCCGGGTACTTTTTGTTTCACTGTCCGGCTCTGACACCAGCGCTGTCGCTAATAATATTGCCAGGCCATGGCGCTCACTGCAAAACATGAGCACGCTCAAAGGTGCCTACTTTGCCATGCAGGCGGGCGACCAGCTTGTGGTACGAGGCGGTGCCTGGCATGACACCAACGGCCAGGACAAAACATGGATGCGTTTTGGTGGCGGCATCTATGCCAGAAACGGCAGCCCCGCTGCATGGATACATATCACGGCCTACCCTGGCCCGGTCAATGGCAACGCGATAGAAGATGTGCATTACACGACACCAGCTGGCGCATCAGGCGGTATCTCTGGCCCCTGGTCAGCCATCGCAGGTTCTACCGGTGAATACATCTCGGTATCGAACCTGAGGATGGATGTGGCAGGCGGCGCCAGCCGTGATGCTGCACCTGTCAACTTTCAATACACTGCGGGCCCATGGCGCGTGGTCAACAATGAGCTGGGCCCCTGGATCGCCGGTAATTCTGCCACACTCAATGCCGCAGGCGTATCTGGCCACGGCAAGGGCAACCAGGTCCTTGGCAATAACATCCACGACATCGCCGGCACATCCGAGCTGCAAAACCATGGTATCTATGCAGACACCACGGCACAAGACTGGGAAGTTGCCTATAACTGGATACACAATATCACCGGTGGCTCAGCCGTGCAGTTCAACGACAACGAAGGTGGTGCAGGCTCTTACACACTGCCGCACGGCGGCATCTGGCAAGGATTTACCGGCATACGCATACATCATAACTGGCTGGAAAACGCCGCGAAATACGGTATCAACTTCAATGACCAGGGCAGTACGCACAAAGGTACATATGAAGCCCAGAGCTGGAATAATGTCATCACCGGCACCAAGCTCTACCCGATACGTATCAACTCTACCGCCACGATGCAAAACATGTGGTTTGCCTACAATACGGTGTATAACGCCATGACCGGGCCATCAGGGAACAAAGCCTACATCATGGACGAAGGCTTTGGCAGCGGCGCGGGCATACGCAACAAGTTCTATCATAATATTTTTGCCTTTGGCCCAGACACCCAGCCGGGCACGACCTGGCTGATTGACTACAGTACGCCATCGACCACAACCAGCTACGACTTCAAACAAAACCTGTACTTCAGCAATGGCCAGACTGCGTCAGCGCCAGGCACACTGGGCGATAACCTGGCCATCTCTGGCAACCCGCAGTTCAAGAATGCAGCGTCGGCAAACTACACTTTGCTGGCAAGCAGCCCGGCAGTGGATGCCGCGACACAGCCCGATATTTTTGCAGTCAATGACGACATCAGCAATACCGCACGCCCGCAAGGCAATAGCAAGGACATCGGTGCATTTGAACTCAGCGGTGCTGTCGTACCTATTCCTACCCCAGTGAATGGCATGTGTGGTACTGCCAACGGCCAGTCGTTCAGTGCAGTACCAAGCAGCCAGCTTTGTTCATCAGGCATTGCCTCGCTGGTTTCAACGACCAACACCGGCTGGGCCTGGAGCTGCTCTGGCAGCAATGGGGGCACAACGGCAAGCTGCAGTGCAAACCTGGCGAGCAACCCTGATCCATCAACTCCACCAAGTGTGCGTCAACAATACTCTGGCGTGATCACAGCGGGAACGAGCAGGCATCAATTGCCCAGTACGGTATCGGCAGGCAACTGGATACTGTTGACCGTGGGTATAAACAATAATGCACTTGGGGTGTCAGGCACACTGTCCGACAATCAGGGGCATGCCGATATCGGCTCTTTCACATCGTTGGGACGTATTTATGTAGATGGAATGGGTACCGACCTGTATGCGGTAAAGGCCACGACATCAGGGACATACACATTGTCCGTAGGCATCCCCAACCAGGGCAGCATACACGTGGTGGAAATTCAGAATGCAGACACTGTGAATTTGCTGGATGCTCCTTTGACAACCAGCGCAGGCCCACGCTTTGCGTCTACCGCTTTGTCTTCTCCAACACAGACCAGCACAAGAGCGAATGATCTCGTGCTTGCGCTGATTGATCTGGGCATAGGCAATGCCATTCCCTTCAGCCCGAACGGATCATGGCAATTGGTGAGCCCTGAAGCAGGCACTTATATTACTTCGCGTATCTATGAACAGCGCCCGGCCGCTATTGGTGCATTTGGCATTTCTGGCACGGTCGGTGGCAGTGGCGCCGGTTACCCTGGCTGGGAAGCAGCGCTTATTGTGATCAAGGGACAGTAGCTATTTACACCCTGGCGACGAGCGAGCATGGTATGTTTTCAATCATTGTGCAAAGCAATTTCCCTGATAGGGGTTTGAATCTTTCTATGCCAGCAGCGCTATGTGCAAAATACTCCAGCACATCCTGGCAGATGGGCACTGCCAATGCCTTCCGCTGCGAAATGCGCGGAGGCAAGGGACAATCAACAGCCACGGCTCCAGTCGTATAGTTGATCATGCGCAGCGATACCCACGCCGGCATGGTAAAGGCATCACCGTCCATCCGAACGCAGCCGTCCAGCTTGTGGCTGACCTTAACTTCTGTTGAATGCGATATGTCTTCCAGGTTATGCGCCACGATCTGATGCCGGGATGTTTTAAGAAGCCTGTGTGTCAACTCCAGCCAATAATGTTACTGAATATGAAAACCCTCCTTCATGTTGACACGCATAAGACTTATGGGTAATTTGATGTTAGCCGCGCCTGCCGTCTTTGCTTATCACAATAGATACGCTACCCCTAATTCCAAGAAGCATGTACGCCTTAAGTATTTACGAAGCACTCTTTAATATTTGTAATCTTTAATATTTGTAATCTTTAATATTTGTAATCTTTAATATTTATTTGGTTTTGCTTAAGTATTGCTCTTATCTGCACTGGCAAATAAGCCTGGGACTACCCTCTATCTATGGAATTCACTAGCGAAAAACTTTGTCGGCATAGCTTGAAGTCGCAGCTTGCAAAGACCATTCAATATGTCTTTGGCATCATTGCTTTTTGGGTGTTTTTGCTCAACGCAAACGCATCATTGCCGTTGCCAAAGGCAAACCTTGATGCGTCTTCCCTGGTATCGCGGTGGTCGTCACTGTCGGATACGGTGTTCCGCAACTTTAGTGTTGGCTATGGGCTGCCTCACCCAATTGTCACCGCCATTGCGGAAGATGGCGATGGTTTCATCTGGGCAGGCACACAAGATGGCCTGGCCCGATGGGACGGCTACCGTTTTCGTGTTTTCGGACCAAACCCTCTTGACCCCAACACTTTGCCAGACAACTTTATTTCAGCGTTGCACACTGATCGCCAGGGACGGCTCTGGGTAGGTACTGGCAGCGGTGGACTTGCGCGCTATGACCGTGACAATGACCGCTTCATCCGTTACCCATCAGGCGGTGCCAATGGATTGAGCGATGTCGCGATCAGCAATATCACCGATGACGACGCAAAAGGTATGTGGATTACAACTAACGGCGGGTTGGATCATCTCGACCAGAACACAGGTGCAATCAAGCATATTCCTCTCGGTCCGACGGATGCCAGTCCGCTGGAACGTGTAAAGGCAGGTGCTGCCCTGCACGACAGCCGCGGCAACTTGTGGGTCGGAACTAATAAAAATTTGCTGCGCCGTGAGCGTGGCGGCAAGCACTTTGTACCTGTCACTCTGACAGCGGATGCAAATGCGCCACAGCCAGCAGTAAGGCATCTCTACCAGGGCAGTGACGGCCATATTTGGGTCGGGACTAAAAACAGTGGTGCATTTGTCCTGGACCCGGTGACCGCAAAAGTGGTCGTGGTAACAGAGTCAGGCCCTACAGTGTCGCTATTGTCCTCCCAGGCGATTGATGCCATCGTCGAAGTACATCCCGGAGAAATCTGGCTAGGCACCCACGGACATGGCATTGTGGTGGTTGACACGGCAACCATGCATACCCGCAGGCTGGGTCATGACCCAAAGCTCGAAGCAAGCTTGAGTCACGACAATGTATGGGCAATGCTACATGATCGCGCCGGGCAGGTCTGGGTGGGCACTAATCACGGCCTTGGCCGGCACGACCCTACTCAGACTGCCATTCTCACGCTTTACGGTGATTCCAGCCGTCCGAATGGGATTTTCGATTCTGATATTGAATCTCTTTTGGTTGCCAGTGACAGGCGAATCTGGCTCGGTTTTGGCATTGCAGGAATGGATGCTATCGATCCTGAACTAGGGCGTGTTACCGCCTTGCGCCCCGATCCAACCAAACCAAAAACAGCCTTACCACATAGCATCATCACTTCTATGGTCGCGGTGCCTGATGGCGATATCTACGTTGCCACACTGTACGGTCTATATCGCCTTGATCGTGACGAAAAAAACCTGACCCGCGTTGACTTGCTGCAAAATAAAGCCATACTCAGCATACGAACACTCAGGGTGGATGGCAAGCGCTTATGGATCGGCACCCAATCAGACGGTTTGCTGACCCTGGATTTTGCCGACAAGGCAGCCCTTGGCGTTCGCGCAGAATATACCAGGAATTTGACGGATCAACGAATACTTGCCATAGAGGGCGGCAAACCTGGTTCATGGTGGATCTGCACACGAAATGGTCTGAATCTCCTTGACTCGCTTCATCAGACAATCGAACGCATTTTACCTGATGCCACTGATCCAAAGTCGCTGTCAAACGGCTATGTATCAACGGCATTGACCGATTTGCAAGGACGGTTATGGCTTGGCACCCAGGGCGGCGGAATCAACGTTCTCGAATCCCGCAATGCAGAAGGACGCCCACTTTTTAAAAGACTAGGTATCAAAGAAGGATTACCGAACGCAAATATCAACAAATTGCTGCTTGATGGTTCCGGTAATATCTGGGCCAGCACCGATAAAGGCCTGGCCGTTGTCGATGCACGGACTTTTGCCATCCGGGCACTTCAAAGCGCGGATGGCGTGGCCATCCCTACCTACTGGAACGATTCAGGGGCGGTGACCACTCATGGGGAATTGCTATTCGGGGGTTTAGGTGGCTTGACCGTAGTGCGCCCAGAATTGGTGAAAGCGTGGACTTACCGGCCACCTGTCGTCGCTACCGATGTCCGGCTCGGCGGCAAGCTTGTGCCGTCGGGGCGATTCAATGGGGAACTGGCAACGCAAGATAGTGAGTCACTCATTATTACTCCCGAAGCCAATAGCGTTGCGGTCGAATTTGCCGCCCTCGACTACACAGATCCCGAACGCAATCGCTATGCCTACCGGCTTGAGGGATTTGAAGAAGACTGGGTTGATACCGACCCCTCGCGGCGAATTGCCAGCTACACAAACCTGCCACCGGGCAAATATACGCTACATGTGCGCGGCGCCAATCGTGCAGGCATGTGGACCGAAAAAACGCTCGATATTCCGATTCGTGTGCTGCCTGCGTGGTATCAGACATGGCTATTTCGAATAGCAATTCTGCTTTTAGCTATCCTGTTTGTCTGGCAGTTAGTCAAGTCCCGCACTGCTCAGTTGAACAAAGCTAAACACCATTTGGAAAGTCTGGTCAACCAGCGCACTGAAGAACTGTTCAGGAGCAACGAGAAACTGACTCAACAGGCCTTGCAACTGGAGTTACTGGCATTTCAGGATACATTGACTGGCATTGCAAATCGCAGGCGTTTTACAGAGCGCTTCGACTTTTTTAGCGAACTGGCCAATCGCAATAAAACTGGCTTTACACTGCTGCTGATTGATCTTGATAAATTTAAAGCCATTAATGATACTTACGGGCACGACGCCGGTGACGCTGTCCTGGTTGCCACGGCAAGACAATTAACGCTCGCCACACGCGCTGTCGATGTGGTGGCCAGGCTGGGCGGTGATGAGTTTGCAGTGCTTCTGGAGTCTTGCACAACAGAAGAAGCAATAAGAATGGCATGTGAACGAATTATGCAGATGTGCCGTGTACCTATCGCTTTTTCTGACATGCAATTCACCGTGTCGATGAGTATCGGAGCCTCAGTTTTCGGTATTGATGGGAGTAAGCAGGCAGAACTCTATGCGGCTGCCGATCTTGCGCTATACGCAGCTAAAAGGGATGGTCGCAATACCTGGCGTATGGCAGGAAAAGCGGGGCAGCAGGAATGAGGGTTCTGTTACATGGGCAAGCGCCTTTGCAACAGCTGTGACTTACTGCAGATGACCAAGTGCGTCGTGGTTTCATGCAAACCGGCATTTCAACAAGTCCGCCAGCGCGAACAGCGATGCTTGACAGATTGCAATGAACAAGTGCTGCGGCAAAGCCGCCGCACTTGTTCATTGCGCATCATGAAGCCAGCTATTTCGTGTCAACCGTTCCATCGCCATACTCTTCTATCGCAGGGTCGAGATTTTCCGGTGCATGAAGTATAGCCGGTCCTCTGGAACATGCCTGCCGGGTAAGGTATTGTGTCAAACCTTCTGCCCGCACTGCGGGTGGAATTGTCGCCCGCATTTCGCTTAACAATTCTTCAGTCGCTCTGACTATCCATTCCACGCTGCGATATTTGGGTGAGACGATTTGTATATTTTGTGAATCAGTCTGATCAAAGAAGCCATGCTGCAGTTTGTGTCTGACGTAAGAAAGCGCTGTGATGCCGGGTATGGTGCGTTGCTCCAGATAAGCCTGTTTACCTTCTTCATCATAACGGACGACGATATCCGGGAATTCATATCCCTCATCTTCCAGCAACGCTTCGCTGACGATCGCTGGCAATAGTGGCCTGGCATCTTCATGCCCCACCTCAAACAACAAAATTTTCTTGAGCTTTTTCATTTCCTTTTGTTCTTCTGTGTCCGTCTTTTGTATGGCAATTGTCGGAAAATATTCACGGATAAAAGCATTGGATTTACTGATCAACTCGTCCCTGCTAACTTCAGGTTTATGTTTGAAAAACCTGTCATCCATATCCATCATCTTCCAGGCATGGTTCAGGTCATGAATCAGGAATTCGAGTGGAGATTGCCAAAACTCATCAACATATACAGGCTCGGTTGATACGCCGATAAAATACACTGGCGTACCGCGTATTTTCATGAGATCAGTCGCAGAGATATTATCGAAACTGGGGATGATGATGACTTCTGGCAAGCGTCGCATCAGTTCTTCATAGCGGTACCAGTATTTCTTTTGGAAATGCGTGCTTAAATTCTTTTCAGTGCGGCAGGCTACATCAAAAAATCCTACGGCTTCAAACAGGATGCGCAAGGTGGGCTCATACGGGCACATCGCTCCATTCTGTATAGTGACGTGGTGCAGCTTGTGTAGCAACTGATCGCGCATAAAAGCCAGCGCTGCGTCGTTGCGGCATTTTTCTTCCATCGCCGGGAGTGTCATCTGGCTGCGGAAGTATTCGACCACGGGCAACAATTCCAGCACAGGTGTATTAAGGCTATTGTGGTTCTGTTCAAAGCGCTGGCGCAATTCACGGTATAAATCTACCGGGTTCTTCACCCATTCGCGTATCCATTCATGGTGTGAAACACCCTGCGTCCTGCTGAAATTTTTTGCGACCAGTGCTGCAGCTATCTGCTTGTGGTGACCAAAGGCAAACGAGCCTTCTTTCGCATACGGCGTCGTCATCACGCTCTCGGGCAGCCACCTGCCGTGAACACCTTTGGTATCGGCAATCTCAACGAGAAACCCCAGCGTATCGACAATATGGCGCGGGTCAGAGGGAACGGCAATTTCTTTCAGATGGTCGCGATAGCTGTGCGTCACCGTCCTGTCCATATAGATACGGGCTTCATTGCTGGTTGCACTCTCCACTTCATCGCGGACAAAATAGTATTTGCGCCCATCTTCTTCTGCAATGCCGTATTCTGGCGCCAGGGATGCAAACACCTTGCTGCCAGTGACCCGCAATGCGGCAAAAATATTGGCGGGAATGCCGCTCGCATTTTGCTCATCTTCATCCTGCAACAGCCCACCGGGCAGCGCAATGCCTTCAGGAAAAATCGTGCGGTCCAGAACCAGAAATTCGCGGCCATGTTGCCCTTCACGCATGACCAGCACATCAACCGTCTTGCGCACCATGATGCCCTGATCTATGCGCTGCCTGGCACCGGTTTTAAGCTGCTGATCCGTCACCAGGGCTTGCACCACTGCTGACTGAGGGTCCATATCCAGGTATTTGCCTATGCACTCTTGCATGTAGTTCTTGCGGGCCGGGTCACGCAGGCGATGGAACCAGTAAATCATGTACAACAGCGATTCGGCATACAGACTGGCGGGAAAGCTTTGCGTATTGAGATGCACGGCGTGCTTGTCAAGTATGTCGATAACGGTTTCCGTAACCTTGTCTGCCTGCATATCCGGGAGCGGGGTGGAAGTTTGTGCGCTCGTTTCTGAAGCAGGCGCAGATGCATTCGATGTCATATTGTTTTTCCTAACAAGTTCTCAGATGTCGCGTGTTCGCATGAAACATGTCTGTATTGATCTCTAACACTAGCAGAATTGATGCATGTTCTCATATTGCCATTAAATCACAATGGAAACCGACTATCATACTGCTTGAACTATGCGGCAAGGCCAATCTCGCCGCATCCGGGATTTGAAAAATATTAAACACACCGAGAAAGCCAGGTATGGTCCACTGCGCTGGAAAATACTATAAAAAATCAAGCAGCCTCATCCTCAGCATATTCATGCTGGTGTTCACAACGTCATGCTGGGCAGAATCACTCACTCTCGCCGGCAAAATAGGTACATCGCCTGTTGTTATGGAACTGGAGTTGAATAAGGGAGATGTGCAGGGCCGTTATTTTTATCGCAGGCATCATCTGGATCTGGCTCTTGAAGGTCAGTTGCGTGACGACGGTAGTCTGGCCTTGACAGAAGTCTCTGCAAACTCCACGGCAGCGAATGCTGAAATGGTATTGCGACCGGGGCCGAATGGCGCATGGCAGGGAAACTGGAAAACGCGCACGCGCTCTGCTGCCCTGCTTGTGCAGTTATCGCCGTTAAAGACACTTGCCAGCTCTGTAGCCGGATCAAGTGCCTATGACCATGAACGGCTGCAAGGCCTGCCGCTGCGTCGTGAACATGCTGAAACGGTAGCAGATAAAAAATTGCAATGGTGGATAGAGCCCGTGTCTGGAGTCAGGGCGTTTCGTTTTGACAGTGGCTACGACGCCACTGTCATGGCAAGTCTTAATGCACGGCTATCACAAGAACAGACCATAGCCATTACCGTTTTTTTCGCTTGCCAGCTCGATTATTCGCGCCGTTATGGCTCCGCGCAAGCAGCTGATTTCAGCTTCAGTGCCGAGCCACGTTTATTAACGACGACGCTAGTCAGTATGCGCTTTAGCACAGTAAGCACTTGCAACAGCGGCGGATTGTCTATCCATGGATCAAGCATGAATGTTCAGATTCCTGGCCTGCGTGAACTTGAGCTTTCACAACTGATCTGGGGTGAGGATAAACCAGTCGTAGCGGACCAGTCTGCACTTTCCAGCTGGATCGCAAATGCCATGCAAAATCTTTACGGCAACGACATGGCCGACCTCAAAGAACGATGTGCCGCCAGGGATGAAGAGATCTGGCGCCAGCCTGCATGGTCAATGACAGCGGCAGGAGTCACGCTGGAGCCTGTCTTTTCACAAAACAAGCAAGGGCCATGCGGTGGAGAATGGCTTTTGCCATGGACCATGTTCAAGCTTAAGCCAGTGCGTTGACGCGTGACGGTGGCTGGCCCCGTAAAGTCTGCGTTGAAACTAGCTGAGACATCAGGTACGCTGGCGTACAATGTCAAAAAAGCCTCTACTGAGCCAGGCTGTGGCGACAATCAGGGGGCGCATAAAATATAAAATGGAGGCGTTACGTGGCTGCTTTCGCATTGAGCATCAAAGGCACACGCTGCTTTATTCTGTGCATGGCGTCGCTGTTATTTTTTGCCTGCCCCGTCAATGCGCAAAGCCTGATCAGGATTGCTGCGCAAGAGGCATCTGCCCCCAAATTCATCCCCATACTGCAAGATGGCAAACCCGCGGTTGGCGGTGTATGTGTCGATATCATGCGGGCCATAGAAGCGGTGGAGCCTGGCATCAAATTTGTCGGTGACCAGAACTGGTTGCCGCTGGTCAGGATACTGGGCGGGCCTGTCGATGCGATTTGCGGTATTCTGCATACCAAAGAACGTGCCCAGCTCTACGACTATGTTGATCCACCGGTTATTTCAGTCAATTACCTGCTGGCCGTGCGTGCCGACGACGACATACAGGTGTCAGGCTGGGATGACATACGCAAGCTCGGCAAGGATGGCATTATCCTGTCCATGCATAACTATGCCATCAATGAGCGTTTGAAGAGTCTCGGTGGTTTGCAGGTCGATTCGAGCGCCGTCTCATCCAAATCCAACCTGAACAAATTGCTTGCGCGCAGAGGTCGCTTTTATTGTCACCGCTCGCCCGGCATCGTTGCAGAAATACGGCAGGCAGGGCTGGAAGGCCAGATCAGACTGCTACCCAAGGTGATGCTGAAAGATGAGCTTTACATGGTACTGTCAAAAACCCTGGCAGTGGAAGATGCGAGGAAAATCAGGGCAGCAATCATCTTGCTTGAGCGTCAGGGTACATTGGCGAAATTATTTGAAAAGTATCAGGAGTAATCCTGCACCTGGGCGACTCTGCGGCTGGTAGTCCTGCCAGATTGTCCAGCACATCTGGCTCATCGCATCCTGGCAGCACCCAGTACCCGCCACCCAAGAGATAACAGCTCACAGGCCCGTTCCAGCGCCTACGCAAGCTGGTGCTGTACCTGTATTCAACATCGTCCCATCAGCAATCATCCATGCTGATAAAAAAGCGCTAATACCACTGTTGCAAACTGTCAGGGCTGGTCTGATCAAGGAACAGTCAAAGCAAGGCACATACTGTTTACCTGATTCTTATTTCCATTGCATCTTGTTGCCTTCCAGTTAAGTGGTATTTAAGTGGCAAGATAAAAACAAAACCAGTTGACGTCCAAATTCATGGCCTACATGCTTGAATCCTGAGCGCTTGTCTGTAGCAAGGGCAAGCGTATCAAGAATGTATCTGGGGAATAAACACATTTTCTGAATTCACAAAATCACGGGGGAGACGGCAGTGGAAAATACAACTTTAAGAAACCTGATTCAAAACATGCTGGTGTGTGCGACGAGCGGTAGTTTGCTGGTTGCATGCGGTGGTGGCAGTGGTAGTGCGGCAGGCAACGGGCAGACAAACACGCAGCCACAGGCCCCGCCGGCAGTGGCTTCAACAGCCTGCTATGCGGCATGGGATGCAGCAACAGCCTACAACGGCGGTGCCCTGGTCAGCACCGGTGGTAATAATTATGTGGCGAACTGGTGGACGCAAAATGAAAACCCCGCGACCAATAGCGGTGCGTCTGGAAGCGGCAAACCCTGGACAGGCAAAGGCGCTTGTGATGCCACGCCAACGCCTACCCCAACACCAACACCAACACCAACACCCACTCCAACGCCCACACCGACGCCTACGCCAACCCCAACGCCCACGCCAACACCGACGCCTACTCCCACACCAACCCCGACGCCGAGCTGTTCTGCCTATGTCGCCGGTACCCAATACACCGCTGGAAAAGTGGTCAGCAATGCGGGTGGCTTTTATCGTTGTGATGTAGCAGGCTGGTGTTCTACCGGTGCATCGGCTTATGAGCCTGGTGTAGGCTGGGCCTGGACTAGCGCCTGGACATCAGTCACATCAAGTGCCTGCCCTACGCCGACACCTACCCCAACGCCTACTCCGACACCAACACCGACGCCTACGCCTACGCCTACGCCTACCCCCACACCAACTCCAACACCGACTCCCACGCCAGTCCCTGGTCTGGCCAAGCATGCGCTGGTCGGTTACTGGCACAACTTTACGAACCCTAGCGGTAACACTTACCCTATCGCACAGGTCAGCAATGACTGGGATGTGATTGTCGTTTCGTTTGGTGACAATGCAGGCGGTGGCAATGTGAGCTTTACGCTGGACCCAGGTGCCGGTAGCGAGGCGCAGTTTATTGCAGACATCAAGACCAAGCAGGCGCAAGGCAAAAAAGTAGTACTGTCACTCGGTGGCCAGAATGGTTCAGTCTCGGTGGGCTCTGATGCAGAGGCGACCAACTTTGCCAATAGCCTGTACGGCATCATCAGCAAATATGGCTTTGATGGTATCGATCTTGACCTTGAAAACGGTGTGGCGCAGGGTGCAGCTATCCAGACTTATCTGCCAGTCGCCGTCAAGAAACTGAAGGCCAAAGTCGGGGCGAATTTCTACCTGTCGATGGCACCGGAATGGGTCTATGTGGAAGGTGGCTTTACTTCTTACGGTTCGATCTGGGGTGCCTACATCCCCATCATCAATGCGCTGCGCGATGAGCTGACTATCCTGCATCCGCAGTATTACAACAATGGCGATATCTATACACCTTACCAGGCTGCGCCACTCAGGGCAGGGTCGGCAGACCAGCTGGTGGGCACGGCAAAAATGCTGATTGAGGGCTTTACCTATGGCGGCAATACCTTTGCCGGCTTGCGCCCTGACCAGGTTGCTTTTGGTGTGCCGTCTGGCCGTAGTTCAGCCAATTCCGGCTTTACCACTTCGGCAGACGTCAGCAATGCGCTGAACTGTTTAACCAAGTTGCTGAACTGTGGCACCATCGTCCCCAAACAGGCTTACCCTGGTTTCAGAGGGGTCATGACCTGGTCTATCAACTGGGATAAACATGACGGCTACAACTTCTCCGCGCCGACCAAGGCTGTCTTGAAAACCTTGCCTTGATGTAGAAATGCCTTGCCTGTCAGATGACAGGCAAGGCATGGATAGCTGATATAAAAAAACTGCGCTCCGGCATACGCCGCAAGCGCAGTTTTCTTATGATGAAAGACTGTTGATCAGAAGTCGTGATTGGCCGGGTAATTACTGAAGAAGTCATTATCCCAGCGAAAATTTGTCGCAGCGATAGTGACAGAAATATCCAGTGATTCTACAAAATGCCACCATCCCACAGGCAGGAATAATATCTCGCCCGGTTCCAGTATACATTCCAGCACAGGCACATCCCGCATCTGAGGGAAGCGTGTCAGGTCAATATCGCGGCCATCAACTGGCGTAAAGCAATGCCGCTCATTTTGCAACTTGGCGAGGTGGCATGGCGCGATGAGTTTGACGCGTTTGCGCCCCATGATCTGAATCATGAAATTATTGGTCAGGTCGTGATGGAAAGGCGTAATGGTTCCCGCCGGGCCAAACCAGAAAAAGCCTTGCTTGCCCTGATCTGTCTTCAGGTATTCTGGCAATGAAGGCACATCTTCCCACAATTCATTAAGTGCTTTGCGGTTGCTGGAATCGTTATTGGCGGTCATGTACATGTCATTGCTATGACCGTTCTTTTCTACCAGATCAACATAATCACCAAAGCGCATCTGGCGTTTGTGGGCGATGCTGTTCATTTCATAATTGGCGTCGCTATTGCGACCAAATTGCACTTCCACTTGGCGCTCAGAAAAATGTTCACGGAACCAGGCCAGATTCCAGCGGCTGCGCGCCGGGCAATCATCGAGCATGCCGGTAATGATGACGGGGCGGTTTTGCTGGTAATAGTCATGCAAAAACTGTTCGCCAGATAATTGATGTTGACGTTCCAGTACAAGCGGTTCTATCTGGTCGAGTTTGGCAGTGATGGCCAACACCCAGTCACGCTTGTCGAGGCGGTTCTTGAGTCTTTGCATGCCCTGGAAATAAGGGCTGGACAAAGCGGCACTGATTTCCAGCCTGGCAATATGCAGGCTGAAGGAATTTTGTTGCAAGACATTTTCCAGTGTTGCCGGATGCGCGCCGAGTAGCAGATTTTCTGCGATCCAGCGGCGCCACTCATCACTCATGGATTGAGTTGCATGAGTTGACTGAGTTGCCTGCTTTGTCTGCGTATGCAAACCGAGTTGTGCATTCATTTGCTATCCTCTCGCTGAAAAAACTGCGGATGTGATTGATATACACATCACATCCGCAACCCTACATTGTGACAGTCCACCTGAGATGAACTATAACATTTCACTCCTCAGATTTACCGCCCTTTCCAGACTTCGCTACCCAGAGTACCGCTTGCATCGCCGTCCAGTTCCCAGGTAAATGCGCCACGCAGGTTCTGGTCGCGCACATACTTCATTTTAATGGCAATGACAGCAGGATCATCATAACTCCACCATTCACCATTATTGGTCAACAACATCAACTGCTTTGTCACCGGGTGCAGGGTGCGTGTACCGGTCTTGTTTTTCAAGACCTTGTAGTCTTCTATCCCTGCCTCATAAGTGGCCGGTGCAGCTCCACCGGTTGCCTGATACAGCCCATTGCCATTTGGCCCGGCACTGACCCCTTTCCAGCCACGCCCGTAGAATGGGATACCCAGCAAGATCTTATTGCGTGGCATGCCAGCTGTGACCAGCGCCTGGATGGCGTCATCACTATTGTACTTGGCAAGCACACCCGTGGATGGGTCTGCAGTGTCATGGTACAGCGGTGAATGGAAGTTGGTGGTGTTTTCCCAACCGCCATGGAAGTCATACGTCATGACATTCACCCAATCCATATACTGGCTATACAGCGAAGGCTCGGTCTGGGCGATCTTTTCAGTGCCCGCACCAATTGCTGCGGTCAATGCATAACGCTTGCTGTCGAGAGCCCCTTGCGCATCGAGTTGCGCGCGGAATTCTGCCATCAACAAAGTGAAGTTATGCTTGTCGTTGGCGGCATCAAAAGTGTTGTATGGCTGCCCGCCACCACCTGGGTATTCCCAGTCAATGTCGATACCATCAAACACACCTTTGGCTGCACCAGGACCACCGCGGCCATCCTGCACTGGCAAATCACCTGCAATGAATTGCTTGACGCAAGACTTGGCGAGTTGCTTGCGCAGGGCATCGGTCTTCGCTGCTGCAGAGAAGAACTTCGACCATGTCCAGCCACCAAGTGAGATGAAGACTTTCAGGTTCGGATGTGCTGCCTTCAGCAATTTCAGTTGCGCAAAATTGCCGGTCAGTTTGGCGTCCCAGGGGATGGTTTTGCCATCGACGGTGCGGGCCGGCTGACGCTGGTAATCGGCAAAGGCATCACCACCGGTACCCGCGTCTGCTGGTGCCGGCACGTTATTGCCAGTCTCTGCCTTGGTCACCATGTCGCATTCATAGCCACCATTTTTTGCATACACATTGCCGAAGGCATAGTTAATGAAGGTCAGTTGATCAGCGACACTGGTCTGCACGCCATTGACTGGTGTCTGCGTGGTGTGAATATCTGCCACTTCATAGCCACGGCCATACACGCCCCATTGTGCAAAGTAGGAGCCAACTTCGCGGCCACCGACTGGTGTCGGAGTAGGTGTTGGCGTTGGCGTCGGTGTTGGCGTCGGTGTTGGCGTTGGCGTCGGTGTTGGCGTTGGCGTTGGCGTTGGTGTCGGAGTTGGAGTCGGTGTTGGGCAGGCACTGACAGTCACCGCAGTCCAGGCACTGGTCCAGGCCCAGCCTACACCGGGCTCATAGGCAGAAGCACCGGTAGAACACCAGCCCGCGACATCGCAGCGATAATAGCCACCGGCATTGCTGACGACACTGCCTGCCAGATAACTGGTTCCCGCCACATAAGGCGCGCATCCTGATGTAGGCGTAGGAGTGGGCGTTGGTGTCGGAGTGGGCGTTGGTGTCGGAGTGGGCGTTGGTGTCGGAGTGGGCGTAGGTGTTGGAGTTGGAGTCGGCGTGGGCGTTGGAGTCGGTGTTGGCGTGACCGCACTGACTTCCCATGGTCCCCATTGTTCTGTGCCCGGCACATTCCCCTGCGTCCACCATTTGGCTTTATAGGTAACGCCCTGATAAGTTACGCAATTACCCTGGGTATAAACCTGGGTATTGCTCCAGACTGCACAACTGCTGGGCACTTCTGCAGGCGGCATTGCCATGTGCGCACCGGCCTTGGGTGTATCTGTCAAACTATTGGTGTTGCTTCCTCCACCGCAGGCTGCCAGCATACCGCCGACCAGACTGAGCATGAGGTGATTAATGCGAATTCCAGTTCTATGTCTCATCCTATTCCCCCTGAACTGTTGATAGATAAATGCCCCGGTTTTGTGGGGTCATTTTCGTCGTTCCTGTTTCATTTTGAGCAGAAACTGAGGCAACGATGTTGCTTAAATATCAGGCGGTCAAGTGGTTTTTTTGGAAACAAAATATTGTTACAAAGTAAGAGTCCAATTCAGCGCATCGGGCTTTGGAAATTAAAAACTGTGGGGCGTAAGGATAAAAAAAGGTAAAGCATTTGAGATACCATAACAATACCAATAATTACAATTAATCAAAGTGGTATTACGACCAAATACTAGGTATTGGTTAAAAAATTTACCATGATGCTGGAGTCAGCTATCAGATAGCTGCCAGCCTCCCTCCGGCAAAGACCAGGCCTGACCACATCACCAGTACCAGCAGGATTTCTGGCATGTAGCTGCGCACAGGCACGCGTCGCACCATTATCACTATGGCCACCAGCATGGGCAAAAGTAGGCACGCTTCCATGATCAGGTTGCGCCAGAACGCATAACTGACCAGCCCGGTATGTGAAGCCCCAGGCAGCAACACCAGAGGCAGAGAAAACTCCGTTGTCACAAACGGCCACAACAAAGGCAGAGCCCGTCCTACCAGCATATCAAGCAAGAGATGCGAGCATGCCGCCAGCAGCAATATCCAGAAACCCGGCATGGCAGGCGATTGCCGCCAGATGCGGCGAACAAGGTAACAAGCAACTGCACCTGTCATCAGGCAGAACAGCAGCGAATGCGTGAAACGCTGTTCATAGCGCAGATGAAAAAACCAGATGCCAAAATAATCAAAGTCAGGTGCAATCGCCAGCAAAACCGGCAGAGCCATACTGACATGAAGCCGTGGCCGCTGATCGCTGCGGCAAAAATACAGCGTCAGGCCAGCGGCGACATGGGCCAGCAAAGAAGACATCGGTGAAGGTGGCCAAATGGCAGCGAATAAAGATGCGCCAGCTTATCCTTGCAGGGTGAAGCCTGTGTGCAGGGAATATGAAGTAGCTGAAAAATTTACAAGCAGAATGTGTTATGACATTCACATGATAAAGTCGCTATATTATTGCAATAAACAATAAACTTATTAATTACCTTATTAATTACCCTATTAACCAACTTCTCTGAATAAAATGATGCCCGTTCCCTTCATTAACGCAGCAAGCAGACTGACACACATCGCATTCATGGCAGGAGCATTTCTGCTACCGGCCACCAATATCCTGGCATCAGAAAACACCGGGGCTGTCGTTCAATGGGGAATAAGTGCAGCAGAAAACGAACAATTGGGTATTCGCGCGCTTCAGGAAACCCGCTACCAGATTGCATTACAGTACTTTCAAAAAGCTTACGAAATAGACCCATCGATGGGCAGTGCCGCATACGGCGCTGCTGCGTCAGCAAGCAGATTGAAGCAGACTGATCTGGCTTTTACCTGGCTGCAAAATGCATACAGGGTCAAATATTTCAACATTAGGCAACTCAAGAATAATAAGGATTTCGATGTTTTGCACCAGGATCCGCGCTGGGATAAGCTGATGACCCAATTCGAAACAGCCTCCAAAAAAGAGGCTGAATTTTGGAACGGTAGCGCCTGGAAAACACCCTATAAAGAATCATTGACCGAAGATGAACGCGTCGCTGGTTTATCCAGGGTATGGTCAGAAATAAAATATAACTTTGTCTTTGTCGAAAAACTTCAAGACATCAATTGGGATGGTTTGTATTTACAGTATTTACCAAAAATTCGGGCAGCAAAAACAAATCTTGAATATTACCAATTACTGTCGGAAATGGTCGCTTTATTGCAGGATGGGCATACCAATGTTTATCCTTCTCAACAAGAGTATGACAAATACCAAACCAAACCGCTTATTTACATCGAACTAATGGAAGGCAAGGTCATGGTAAAGTGGGTAGGTGATTCTGAACTGCAACAGGCAGGATTAAAGCGTGGACATGAGATAGTCAGTGTAAATGGCATGCCGGTGCAGGAATACTCAGAAAAAGTCCTGGCTCCTTATATTTCTTCAGGCACCAGACAGGATAAAGATGTTCGTATATATCAATATCAATTCCTGCAGGGACCAATCAGCGAAAAAATAGCCTTTTCAGCACGGGATGAAAACGGTGTAGTGAAACACTATTCGGCAAAGCGAGTCAGTAATGAAGAAAGAAGCAACGCGATTGGAGGATCATCGTACACATTCAAGATGCTGGAAGGCGGCATTGCACATGTATGGATGACCACATTTGAGAGCACCAAAGTCACAGAGTTTTTTCTAGAAGATTTTCCAGAAATTTCAAAAGCAAAAGCCCTCATTCTGGATGTACGCCGCAATGGTGGCGGCAATGCCCATGTCGGCTACGATATATTAAAAACGCTGGGCATGGATGTATTTCCAGCTTCAAAAGCGACCATACGCAATTACCGTTCCATTGATCGCTCTCAACACAATAGCAATCCAGAATACACCTACCCGGTATACACGGTCACACCAGATGCGAACCATCAATTTAAGGGCCCGGTCGTGGTGTTAACTTCAGGACAAACGTTCTCTGCCGCTGAGGATTTTGTCGTTGCATTCAGGAATATGAAACGTGGGCTGATCATAGGTGGAGCGACTGCTGGCAGCACAGGGTCGCCAATCAGTTTTAACCTTCCAGGAGGCGGCTCTGGCAGGGTCTGCGTCAAAAATGACACCTTCCCTGACGGCACAGAATTTGTCGGCAAAGGTATTGTGCCAGATATTAAAGTTGCACAAACCGTGGCAGACTTCAGAAATCGGGTTGATACGATTTTGAATGCTGCAATCTCTTCACTGAATCAGCAATTGAAATAAACCAGCAAACTATGCCTTATTTCTGGCAGCGAACTCATGCTCGACGTTCGCTGCCAACGACTACCATTTAAAAAACCTGGCGTCACCATGACTAATCTGCATCACGCGGCCCTGGGGTATTGCGGCCATTCTGATGCAGTACCAGGCCGCTGATCTTGCCATCGGCCTGACGCTGAAAACTCAGTTGCGCATCGACGATTTTTAAAAAATTTGTCTTCTGTCGCGGCAAAGCTGGCATTGCTGACCTGCTCCAGAATACTTGCCGACTTACTGACTAATCACTCAACCCTTCACCGCCTCCGCCAGGGCCGCTACATCATAGGGTTTGATGAGCGTGACAGCACCGGGCAGGCTGATTTGCTGGTGGCGTCCGGATGCAAACACGACGTGCAATGAGGGCAGGATGTTGCGGGCCTGGGTGGCAAGGGTTTCGCCAGACATGCCGGGGAGCTGGATGTCGGTCATGAGGACATCGAATGCTGTTGCTGGCAGCAAGCTCAGGGCCTGTTCGGCGTTACTGGCTTCAAGCACGGTATGACCCAGCAGGGAAAGTAACTCTGTCGTATTGGCACGGATGACCTCATCGTCTTCCACCAGCAGGATGCGTTTGCCGCGTAGTGGTGTGGATGACATAGTGGGTGTATTGTTACTCGCAGGCGTGGTCGTAGCAACTTGTTTGCGCTGCTTCTGATTAGCCAGCACGTGGCGGATTTTTTGCGCCAGCGCTGCGCGGGTATATGGTTTGCCCAGCAACTCTACGCCAGCATCAAGGCGGCCACCGTGCACGATGGCGTTTTCAGTATAGCCAGAGGTGAACAGCACGGCCAGATTGGGCAGACAGCCGCGTGCTTCGCGCGCCAGGTCGGGGCTGCGCAACGGGCCGGGCATGACCACGTCGGTAAACAGCAAGTCGATGGCGAGGCCGCTTTGTACAATGGCCAACGCACCTTCAGCTTCACCGGCCTGCAAGACGCGGTAACCGAGGCCGCCCAGCATTTCAACGACGGTCTTGCGCACGCCGACATCATCTTCCACCACCAATATGGTTTCTTCACCCCCGACGATTTCGCGGCTGTCGATGATAGTGGGCATTTCTTCTGCCGCCATCGAGCGCGGCAGATACAGTTTGACCGTGGTGCCATCGCCCACTTCGCTGTAAATCTTGACGTGGCCTCCCGATTGTTTGACGAAACCATAGACCATGGACAAGCCCAGCCCGGTGCCCTTGCCCTCTGGCTTGGTCGAAAAGAAGGGTTCGAAAGCCTGCGCCATGACTTCAGGTGTCATGCCGCTGCCGGTATCGCTGACGGCGATCATGATGTACTGGCCGCGCTCTACTTCAAGGTGGTTGGCGGCATAGTCGTCATCAAGGGCAACATTGCCCATTTCTATGGTCAGCTTGCCGTTGGATTCCATCGCATCACGGGCGTTGATACACAGATTCAGGATGGCGTTTTCCAGTTGCGGCACATCGACGAGGCAATTCCATAAACCACCGGAGGCGATCATTTCTATATCGATGGCTTCACCAAGGCTGCGGCGCAGCATGTCTTCCATCGCGCCTATGTAGCGGCTGACCTTGACGACCTTGGGTTCAAGCGCCTGGCGGCGGCCAAAGGCCAGCAGATAGCTGGCCAGCTTGGCTCCGCGTGAGACGCCATCGAGCGCATTGTCGATCTTGCGTTGCGCACGCGGGTTGTCTTTGACTTCGGCAGCCAGCAATTGCAGGTTGCCAGAGATGACTTGCAGCAGGTTGTTGAAGTCATGGGCCACGCCGCCGGTCAGTTTGCCTATGGTGTCCATTTTTTGTGATTGTATGAGCGCCTGCTCGGTACGCTTCATGGCGGCGGCAGCGGCACGCTCGGCGGTGACATCACGGCCTACGGCATGGAACAGGCCCGCATCACGTGAACCCGTCCACGAGACCAGGTTGTAAGTACCATCAGCGCGGCGCACGTGTTTTTCAAACTTGAAGGTATTGTTACCGTCAGAGGATGCAAATAATTTGCCGCCTGCCCGTTGCTGTTCGTCAGGATGTATCAGGCTGATAAAAGGCATGCCCGCGACATCGGCTTCTGTCCAGCCCAGGAGCGCGGTAAAGGCCGGGTTGACCGAAGTGATATTGCCATCCACATCAGCCACCAGCATCAGGTCTGTTGCCAGCCGCCACATGCGGTCGCGTTCTTCCGTGCGCTGGCCTATTTGCTGGGTCAGGTTCAGGTTTTCATGAGTCAGTACCTGTGAAGCACTCTTCTGGTCGTGGATATCGGTGTTGGTGCCTATCCAGCGCAAGATTTCTCCCTGCTCATCACGGATGGGTAGTGCCCTGACCAGATGCCAGTGGTAATTGCCGTCATGCTGGCGGATGCGGAATTCTGTCTGATAGACTTCACCAGAAGTAACCGCGGCTATCCAGGTAGCTGCCACTTCTGCCACTTCATCAGGGTGAAGGATGCTCGCCCATTTGTCGCCATCAAGCTCACCCGGCCTGGCACCGCTATAGCTATACACCCGGTCGTTGAACCAGTACAGCAAACCGTCTGGCGATGCGGCCCACACCTGGTTGGGGACGGCTTGCGCCAGTGTGCGGAACAGGGCTTCACTTTCCAGCCGTGATTTTTCTGCCAGCACGCGGTCGGTAACATCAAAACCCTGCACGAAGATGCCGAATATCTCACCTTCATCGTTCTTCAGTGGCTGATACACAAAATCGAGAAAACGGTCTTTGGTGCCGCCGTTAATGTCATCGACCAGAGAAAAAGGAATCGCATGGCCTTCAAAGATTTCGCCACTCACATACAGTTTGTCGAGCAAATCAACAAAGCCCTGCTCTGCCGCCTCTGGCAAAGCTTGCGCCACGCTTTTACCCAATACCTGGCGATTATTCACCAGCGATGAATAGGCGCGGTTGGTCAGTGTAAAAATATGCTCTGGCCCGGTCAGCATGGCGGTAAAGCCAGGCGTCTGTTCAAACATGGCTTGCAGACGCTGATGTTCACCCTTGACCCAGCGATCTGCCCTTACTTTATCTGTCGTCTCCACTACGGTTGCCAGCACTGCTACAGTGACGCCATTCTCATCAGAGACGGCAGAGTAATCAAGACTGAGGAAAACTTCTTCCAGCATGCCTTTTCTGTTGAGAGCAAACTCCTGGTCAGTGTAGCTGATTCTTTCACCGGCAAACACGCGGCTGATAATCATGGCATTGAATTCTGCCACTTCTGGCCAACCTTCTTTGGCCGTCATACCGAGCAAGTAGGGATGACGAGGGCTAGCGAATTTTGCATAACCCTCGTTATAGATCATGACACCCTCCACCCCCATCAACATCACCATGGGCATGGGCGAGCGCAACATCATTGCCACCACGGCCTTGACACCGGCAGACCAGGTATCGATATCACCTAAAGCAGTAGCTGCCCAGTCAAATTGACTGACCAGCTCACCAATGTCGCCGGTATCGTTCAAAAAAGGCTGATGCGCGCGTTTGCTAGGGATGGAATTGATCATTGGCTTAGTAAATGGTATCTGGGTACCCGTCGCCAAGTCCATCAAAGGGCAATAACGCGGGGTTCATGCGAGCCTGCCATTATAAAACACAATATCAAACGGATTAGCGCATTTTACAATCACGCCTTTCGAGAAAAGTCTTTTTAAAACAAAGACTTAAAATCACGGGATGTGGGTATAAAGCGACACCTGTGCTGCCATGGACCTGCTTCCATATTCCATGTCATCGCCGCATTGTTGTGTCATCATCACCGCATCATTGCTTGATTATTGTCGGATCAGGCTGCCATCAGCTTGCCGTCGACACACCGCTGACGACCAACAAGCCCGCCAATGCCATCCCCGGATACGCCGGGTTTGCCTGGTCGTCGCGCTTGCAAAATACAGGGTAAGGCCAGCAGCAACATGGGCCAGCAATGAAGACATAGTCAAACCAGATAAGACGGCGGTAGTAAGCAAACACTTAGCTTAACCAGACCATGTGAAGCCAGTATGTGCTGGATGTGGAGTGAATTTTGGCCATGAATTTCAGCTGCGCATTTCAGCCCGCTGATACTGTGATGGAAGGGCAAGTATCTTAATTACCCTAGCTCACATATTTCAACAACATCTGATTCACTTCCTGCTCGCAATGCATGACAGCCTGAGTGTCGTTTTTTTTGCTGGATTCTGGCAAAAATAATACTAAAACATACGCTTCCTGCAAAATCCTACGCGAGCTGGTTCCGTCTTCCTACATCCATTTTGACTTGGAAAATTCATCATACGCCTCATGGACAGATAATTTCACTTGCTTATCACAATATCCCGGGGGAAACAAAAATGAACACATATACAGACAACAATGCAGGCAACAATGCAGGCAACAAAAAAATAAACAGGCGCAGGCCAAAAAAACTTTCCCCTCCGAGTATAGGCCTGGCTTTGCTCATGCTGGCATCAACGGTACATGCATTGATCAAACTGGCATGAATTGTGAAACACTCTAATCCGCATCACGCGGCCCCGGCATATTGCGGCCATTCTGGTGCAAGACCAGGCCGCTGATTTTGCCATCTGCCTGACGCTGGAAACTCAGTTGGGCATCAACCACTTTCAAAAAGAATTTGTCTTTTGCCTCGGCAAAGATAGCATTGCTGCCCTGGCCGGTAGCCTGGGCATACAGTTGCCCGGCCTTCTCGCTGATGATGAGCTTGAAGCCCGGGGCCAGGGTGTAGCTGCCGGTATATTGTTTAAGCTGTTCAGCGGGTAAATTTATTTCTGTGCGCTTAGTTGCGTTTGAAGCAGCTTCTGGAGCAGCCTCGCCTACGCGCGGCGCGGGAGATGCATGGCCGTTCTGATGCAGGGTCACTGACTGTATCTTGCCATTGGCATCGCGCTCAAATTGCAGGCTGGCTTCCACTACTTTATAAAAGAATTCATCTTTCTTGCGCGGGAACACTGGCGCCTGTGGCTGGCCGCTCAGTTGCGCAAGTAAGCCATCTGGCCCGGCGCTGATGTTGAGGATGGCACCGGGCGCAAGCTGATAGCGCCCTGAGTATTCTGCCAGTTGTTTTGCGCTGAGCTTCTCGGTTGTGGTATTGCCACCATCAGCAGCAGGAGCAGCAGCAGGCAACAAGGCTGCCATGCCTATGTCATCGACATTGACGCTGGCATTGGCCAGCACCACAACACCGCGCTGCCCATCTGCCGTAAAACCGATGAAGGATGCGTAACCACCCGTCATGCCGTTATGCCAGACCACAGTCTGACCGCGCGCACTTTGCACATGCCAGGCCAAAGCGATCTGCAAACCCGGCATGCCAGTGGGTCGTTGGGGCTGTTGCACCAGTTGCAAACCTGCCGGTTCTTTGACATTGGCAGCATGCATGTGTGCCTGCAAGTAACGCAGCATGTCTTGCGCGCTGGAGCGCAAGGCACCAGCACCTGCCAGTGTGGGCATGTCCCAGTTGGCCACAGCCTGGCCTTGCGCATCATGGCCCGTCGCCAGATTTTTTTGCATAGTGGCAGTCAGGGCGATGCCGGTATCTGCCATGCCCAGCGGCTTGGTAATCCGCTCTTGCACCAGCTCTGCATAAGGCTTGCCTGCACGTGCAGACAGGGCCTGGCCCAGCAAGCCAAAGCCAAGGTTGGAATATTCATACTTAGCACCCGGCGCGCGTGTCAGTTGATAGCTGCGCAAAAAGTCGCGCAAATTATTCTCTGAGTAATCAGCATAGGGGTTATCCGCCTGCCTGGGCAAGAGATTGGCAGGCAGCCGTGGCAGGGCCGACGTCTGGGTAGCCAGATCCAGCAGGGTGATGGCACGGCCCTGATATTGCGGTATGGTATAGGAAGGCAGCAAGGCTGCCACAGTATCATCAAGCTTGAGCACGCCACGCGCCTGCATGTCTGCCAGCAATAAGGCAGTAAAGGTTTTGCTGACTGAACCTATTTCAAAAACGGTGTTGGCATCTGGCAGGTGAGGCTGTTTTTTGCCATCGGTACCATTTGTGACCTGGCCGAAGCCCTGTATTTTTTGCTCCTGACCATTCACAGTCACGACTACCAAACCAGGTATCGCAGCGTTGCTGACGCGGGCGCTGGCAATTTTTTGCACGGCTGCGGCAAGGTCTTCTGCTGCAGCTACTGGCCCCAGGATAATAAGGCCGCATACTGCAAGCAGGGCTGATGATATCTTCATGAACATTCCTATACAGATCAAGCACTACAATCAAATACCGCAATCAAGCACAAAGAAATATGTCATCTGCCACGCACGTCTCAGTTGAATCAGGCAGCATGATGATTTTTCAAAAGATGATCATAGTACAACAATAAATGTAGAAGACAAGCGGCTTCTGAACTTGCTGATGAACTTGCTGATGAACTTGCTGCTGAACTTGCTGCTGAACTTTCTACTCACTCGCATCCTGGAAGATTTTGCGTAACACCTTGATTCATGCACTTTGAAAAACTGACCTGGTAATGGCATACTCATATAGAAAATGCAATTACTCCAAATTACCTGAGTCCATAAAAATACTGCCCCGATACCATATGCGTAAATTAAAAATCAGCCTGATCGCCACCCTGCTCATCGGCATCAACGCGAGTAGCCATGCGCAGTTACTGGCCTATGACAATAAGGATCAAATTTATGGCGCAGCCGCTGTCTCGCCAGATGCCGGTGGAAAATTATTGGGAAAACTGTTGGCTCATTGCTCTCAATATGGCGAGCCTGTCCGGCGTGCTGGCGAAAATTCATTGAATAGCTGGAAGAAAAAACACCAGCCTTACCTTGATGAAAACAAGGTGATACAAAGAGAAGTCATGGCGTTTATCAACGATCCGGCAACACCAGAAGCGCAAAGAAAAGTATTTAAAAATACTTTCGAAACTGGTGTGGCGAATATGATCGATTCCCAGTACAAAACACTGGAGACTTCCATTACCATGCTGAGTGACGACAAGCAAAAGGCATCGATGTGCATGTCTTACTTCGGTTCGGTCGATGCAGGGAAATGGGACTTGCGCAATAACGACCCTGTGGTCACAAAGTTTCTTGAAGAACGCATCGCTGCGCGAAAAAAGAAGGGCGACAATTAACTCCCCCAGTAAGCATCTCCTGCAAATTGCTCTGCAACATAGTCAATGAATTGTCGTACTTTAGATGGCACGTAACGCGCAGTCGGATAGACTGCATGCACCGTCAACTCCGTAGTCTGGTAATCAGGTAGCAATCGCCCCTGCAGATACCTTCCCTGTCACATATAAATCGCCTGCCAGCCAGTTGCCGGCATGATGAGGTTACCCTTTTCCTTGGCAACATCCTTGGCTGCAAAGCGGGCGCAATGGACTTTGTTTTTGAGCGGGTCGGTCGCATCACTGTTGGCGGGCAGTTGCTGTTCTTCATTGCCCTTGACCAGCACAGTCTGGTTTTGTCCGGCATAGCAAATGCCTATGCTATTGACCGACGGCATGAACACGCGAAAATACCAGGGTACCAGTTCTTTGATGGCCATTTGAGCGGCTTCTATGCTGTCACTGATGTCGGCATATTTGAAGACATCTTGTGGCAGTTTAGGCAGCAGCAGGATGTTGACTTCCATCGAGCCTTTTTTCTGGTTGGTGACAAACTCGGCACCATCGGCATAAGCAGCCTGATCCAGCGGCACGTTGACAAAACCGGTTGCTGAAATGTCCAGTTGCTGACGGGTGTTCTTGCCGTCGAGGTAGATGCTCAGGTTGGGTACGGGTGCATGAGTTTTTGCTGAGGTGATGCGTATCTGTATTTGCACCTTGTCTTTGCTTGCCGCACGTACTTTGGACATCAGCTCATACGCCACCTTGTACGGCATGATGGCGGGGTCCCTGACGGCTTTGACTTCTACGCTTTGTAATTCTTCTGCTGCAGTTTCAGCCGCGCTTGCGGATGAGCTTGCCGACGAACTGGCGGGCGAACTTGCAGGCGTATTTGCAGGCGTATTTGCAGGCGAACTTGCCTGCGTTTGTGCCTGGCTACTATGTGCGGACATCATGAGCAGCGTGAGCATCAGCGTGGCGACATATCTGGTGGGAGTGAAAACAGAAACTGAGGGCATGTAACATTTCCTTGAATGATTATGCTGCCGGGGCCGGCTAATACATAGCCGCCCGGCAGCCTGTGCCTGCATCCCATACAGTAAAAAATTGGGAAGAAACCGGCACAACAATTTTCAAAGTGTCCTCACTTTTGATGCATGGTGCTATATTTTTGGACAAAGTACTGCATTTTCATCCTCAAGGCACTATCTGGCAGAACTAATTTGCAAATTTATTACTCATTATCAATTTATGTCCGGCTCACTTCACCTCAATCGCCTCTACCCTGATCAATTCGCACGCACCTGCGCCGGTGTCATCGCGGGTCAGGGATGAGCGCCAGTGCCAGCCATCGGCAGCTTTTGCCTCAACCAGCTGGCCGCGTATCTTGACGACCTGGCCGACGCGCACGTCTTTCATGATTTTTTCCAGCGCGGGCGTGGTGGGTATCAAGTGCATGTTCGCGCTGTGAGTGGCGATTTCTGCCGGTGGCCTTGGTGGCTCTTTTTCCCAGCGATAGAAATAAAAACGGTTGCTCTGACCTATCGACAACTGATCAAGCACTGCCGTATCTGACATGGAACCCCAGCCCAGCGCAAGATCTACTGGAGCCAGCTCGGCTTCGCGGTCAGATGAATACGTCTGCTTCGACAAGACGCGCGCCTCTACCGTAAAGTCTGCCAGCGCAGTCAGCTTGTAATTGTTCTGATCGTAAATCTTGCCAGAGCCTGAAGTCTGCACAGGGTCGTTCGGCGCGATACTGCCTGGTGGCACTGGCAAAGGACGATTACGCCAGTGTTGTACGGCAAAGAACAGGATGACTGCAGCGATGATCCATTTCCATGGTGACATAATTGATTTACCAAACAAGAACGTGAAGAATGTGAAGAATGTGAAATTTCAAAATATATTTGTTACCTGTATCTTATTTGAATTTGTTTCTCAGGTATATTCTTTGCATCTGAACTCTTGCGGCGCTGTCTTTGGTGCGCCACTATTTTAAATGCAATGTTATGCAAGCCATTTATTTTTGCGGTGACACCCACGGCAATTTCCAGCATGTGATTGATGCGGTACTGGACAACCGCCCCGCCGCCATCATTTTTCTCGGAGATTTGCAAGCCCGCCAGCCGCTGGAAATGGAGCTGGCAGCTATCGTTGATCTGACTGAAGTCTGGTACATCCACGGCAACCATGACACGGATACCGATGCCGACTACGACCACCTGTTTGGTTCAGCCCTGGCTGGCCGCAACCTGCATGGGCGGATAGTTGATGTTGCCGGTTATCGCATCGCCGGTCTTGGTGGTGTGTTCAGGGGTCATATCTGGATGCCGCCGGGGCCAAAGAAATTCCAGACGCAAAGAGAATATACGCAGAAGGCCGGCAAAGAAAACCGCTGGCGCGATGGCTTGCCACGCAAACATTACAGTTCCATCTTCCCTACCGACTACAATTACCTCGCCGGCCAGCGTGCCGACATCCTGGTCACGCATGAAGCCCCGAGTGCCCACCCGCATGGCTTTGCCGCCATCGATGAACTGGCCCGCAGCATGCGCGTGAGCCGCAGCTTCCACGGTCATCACCACGACCGCATCGACTACAGCGAACACCAGGAACGCCTGGGCTTCAAAGCGCAAGGCGTTGGCTTGTGTGGAGTGACAGATATAGATGGTAACGTCATTGTGGCAGGCAAGCATGATCATGAAGTGCCTTGGGCGACATTACATAGACGTAGATAAGCAGACGTAGATAAGCAGACGTAAATAAACGTAGATGAGCAGGTGAATTGATCAAACCCTGAGTGTCACAAAGCTGCCAGCCTCTGCCTGACTGCATACCACGACCAATTCAAGTTCACTCCCAGGCTGGCCAGCACGATCAGCACCAGTCCTGCCAATTGCAGCAGACTGATGTGTTGCCCATACACCAGATAATCCACACCAAGTGCCGTCGCCGGATAGATGAAGGTCAGCACCGCAATTGCCGTCGTAGGCATTTTGGGTAATGCGCCATAGATCAAGACATAGGCCAGCGCAGTAGGCATCAGGCCCAGTCCAGCCAGCCATGCCCATTGCTGCATCCTGATGCCATCAACCGGGATGGTGACCAAACCAGCCAGCAAGACCAGGCCCACCAGGCAGTGTATCAGCGCAATCAGATGTGCTGGCATATTGCGCATGGCGCGAGTGGTCAGGGTGACGCCGGCATAGGCGCATGCACCTGTCAGTGTCAGCAGCAAACCGGTCAGGTATTGCTTATTTATTTGCCCACTCAACTGCATACCTCCAATTTGCAAACCACAGGCCAGCACCAGTCCGGCAAAGCCCAGGCATATCCAGGCCAGTTTATTGGTGGCGATTTTTTCACTGAACAGCACTACTCCCAACAGCAGGACGATAAACGGCTGTACATGAAAAACAATCGTGGTGACCGAGATGCCTATGCGCTGTATCGCTGCAAAAAAAGTCACCCAGTTCACCACCATAAACACACCGCCAAATACTGCCAGCCCCAGGTTTTTGCGTGAAAAATTGGCAGCAACAAACATGCCTTTGTAAGTGCAATACAGTGCCAGCGCGATGGCGGCAAACAGGCAGCGGAAGAATACCGTCGTCACCGCATCCAGACCAGCTTCATGAATAAAGATGCCCAGCGTTGCCAGCATCAGCATGGCGGCGATGTAAGCCAGTGTGGCATTGCGGTTGTAAGGGATGACGGCTGATGGCGCAGACATGTTTTGCTCTCTGATTGATTATTGCGCTATCATGAATTTTGTCCATGCATCAGACAAGCTGATTAAATTGAAGTCATACTTTCGAATAACTGAATCATGAATTTATCTGAACTCAACCTCAGCCAGTTGCGCACCTTTGTGCTGGCCGCCGAACGCCTGAGCTTTGTCAGCGCGGCAGAAGCTGTACATAGATCACAGGCCGCAGTCAGCATGCAGATCAGCAAACTTGAGACCAGTCTGGGTCAGCCCCTGTTTGAACGACACACCCGGCGCATCGCCCTGACGCTGGCAGGTGAAACCCTGTTGCCCTATGCCCGCCAGTTATTGCAGACTGAACAGGCGGCACTGAATGCATTACGCACGCAACAAGTGGTGGGCAAGGTGGTGCTGGGCTCGCCGGATGATTATGTGTCCTCGCTACTGCCCGCTGTGCTGGAGCGGTTTTCAAAAAGATTTACTGGCGTGGAAATAGAGCTGGTGTGCCTGCAAAGCCTGTTACTCAGACCGCTGTTGAAGAAAGGTGCGATCGACCTGGCCTTCGTCACCCGCGATGAAGGCCTCGATGGTGCCTTCATACGCCGTGAACCCATGGTCTGGGTAGGTGCAGAACAACATGCCGTGTGGAAGAAAAGCCCGCTGCCAGTCGCCCTGTACGACAAAGGCTGCGTCGCACGCGCCCATACCCTCGCCGCACTGGAAAAAAGCGGCCTACCCTACTACTCCACCTACAGCAGCCCCAGCCTGCTAGGCATACTGGCGATGGTGGAAGCAGGCCTGGCGATAGCCGCACTGGCAGAATGCAGCGCACCTGCACATCTTGTGCGACTGGGGAAAGCGGAAGGCTTGAAACCGATAGCGCCGCTAGATATTGTGCTCATCAAGGGCCGGAAAAATAATTCGCCTGCGGCGGAGTGTCTGGCGAATGAGATTATGCAGGGGTTGAGTGAGCGGCGTGGGGTGTAGCGCGACCTAGGTCATTGCAACAATAACGCTGTAGCTATCAACAAACTGTTCAAAGCGGATGATCTTTTCATCCTTTAATTGCCATAGATGGGCGACTCTGGCTGTGAAAGATTTTTGGCTCGCCTTATGCGTACCGCTGTAAGTGCCATAAGCCACGACCTTGTCGCCGCTGGCGACGTAATCTTCTACGATGAATTTGTAGTCTAGCCATTCGGTGGCGAGACGGTAGAAGACATTCTTTTGTATGTCGGCAAAACCAATATAAGTGCCGGCATAGGGAAAACCTTTCGCCTCGGTCCAGCTGGCGTCTGTCGCCAGATAGCGCTGGAGGTTCTTGCCGTTTTCTTCCGAGGTCTTACCTTCGTATGTGCTTTTGATGATATCGAGGTTGCTCATATTTTTTACGCTTCGCCGGTAGCAATATGGCGAACCATTGTTCGCCATGTTTGGTAACGTTCTAGTGAATTAACTGAACCAAACTCACCACTTCATCTCACCCTTATTCACCTTGGCACCAATATCCAGAGACAAACCTGGTGGCGCATCAGGGTAGGCTTTTTTCATGGCATCAATTAGCTCGACGCCTGTTTTGGTCGCCGCTGCATTCTTCTCAAACGACAGCAGATAGGCCTTGGTATAAGTGATGGCGCTGATGTCAATAGCGGTGCCAGATTTCATGTGGCCGGGCACGACGATTTTAGGTTGCAGGGCTGCCATTTCATCGAGTTGTGCGACCCAGGCGGCACGTTCTGCCGTGGTCTGGGTGTCTGCTGTCCATACATGCAAATTACCAAACACGCCTATGTTGCCGACGATGGCTTTGATGGAAGGTATCCAGAAGTAAGGGCGGTGTGCCAGCAAACCCTGGTTGCCGCGCAGCTCGACCACTTCACCATCGACGGTCAGGCTATTGCCACTCAAGGCTTTTGGCAGGACAGGTGTACGTGGTGCATTGGCACCCATTTTTGGGCCCCAGAAGGCGACTTTGCCTGCGACTTTGGCTGTCAGTTTTTCCAGCACGGCGGGTGTGGCGACGACATCGGCTTGCGGGAAGATTTCCTTGAGGATTTCTACACCGAAGTAATAATCAGGATCAGCCTGGCTGACCAGAATGGTTTTCAGTTGCTTGCCGCTGTCGAGCACATTGGCTGCGATGCGCAAGGCATCTGCACGGGTGAAACCGGCATCGATGACCATGGCTTCTTTTTCACCAAAGACCAGGGTGGAATTGACATTAAAGCTATTGCCGTCAGCGTTATAGACTTTGACTTGCAAGGGTGTAGCTGCCTCGGCAGAGGCGAAAGTGACAGCGAGGGTAGTGGCCAGGATGGTAGTGCGCAGCATGGTGGGCTCCAGATTTTAAGGGGTTTTGAATCTGTATTGATTCAGTGTTTGTAGTTTAATTTCATTTATTAGCCAGATAAACGAGCTAAAATGCACATAACTGTTTCAATATTCGAGCAAATGGCAGATATATCATGGACAGACTGACAGCAATGCGGGTGTTTTGTGAGGTGGCTAGCAGTGGCAGCTTTAGTGCCACGGCCGACAAGCTGGACATGTCGCGCGCCATGGTGACGCGTTATGTGAGTGAGCTGGAAAGCTGGCTGAATGCCCGCCTGCTGCAAAGAACCACACGCAGCGTGACGCTGACGGATGCGGGTGAACAATGCCTGCGCCGCAGCCAGCAAATGCTGGCGCTGATGGAGAATATAGAAGAAGAAACCCGCAGCGATGATGCAGAATTGCGCGGGCAATTGCGCCTGACTTGCAGTACCTCGTTTGCCTTTGGTCATCTGGCGCGTGTCATCAGCAAGTTCCTCGCGCAACATCCCTTGCTGAAAATAGACCTGCATGTCGGTGATGGCACAGTCAACCTGGTTGAGGCGCGCATAGACTTGGCGATACGCATCAGCAGCGAGCCTGATCCTTTGTTGATCGCGCGGCCACTGGCTATCTGTGACTCTGTGCTGGTCGCCTCGCCGTCTTATGTGCAGCAGGCGGGTTTGCCACAACACCCGCAGGATTTGCCTGCCCATCGCTGTTTAAGCCATGCCAATTATGGCCGCAACACCTGGCGCTTTGTGCGTGGGAATGTGCATGAAGATGAGAGCGTGCAGGTCGATATCGCCAGCCATTTCAGTGCCAATGATGCGACGGTATTGTTGCAGGCAGTGCTGGCTGGTGCGGGCATTACCCTGCTGCCGACTTATTTGATGGATGATCATCTGGACAAGGGTGCTCTGCAAATCATCTTGCCGGAATGGACGGCACCGCCCATGACTATCTATGCCCTCTTCCCTTCACGCCGTCACTTGTCGCCCGCGGTGCGGGCCTTGCTGGATTTTCTGGTGGAAGAATTTGCCAGCCAGCCCTGGTGATTTGATTGCCTGTAGGAGCGGCTTCAGCCGCGAATCGTCAATGTTGCAAATGCCCATTTCGCGGCTAAAGCCGCTCCTACGGCCACCAGATCATGCCAGCGGCTCTTGCTGTGTCGTGCAATGTATGCCACCACCACCTGCAGCAATCGGGTCTATATTTAACTGCACGATACGCCTACCCGGATACAGGTCGGCCAGTTGTTTTTTGGCGTAGTTGTCCGCTTCTGCATCACCAAATTCTGGCAGGATGACGGCACCATTGCAGACATAGAAATTAATATAGCCTGCTGCAAAATTCTTGTTTTCAAATTCTGGCCGCACTGATCTTGGTACGGGAATAGGGAAAACCTGCAAGGCCTGGCCCTGTGCATCACGGCTATTGCGCAAGATGTCGAGATGGCGTTTGGTAACCTGGTATTCTGGTGACGAAGTATCATCATCGAGATTGGCCACCACCACACCGGGCCGCACAAAGCGCGCATAAAAATCGGTGTGGCCATCGGTGATATCAGCCCCGGCGATGCCCGGCAGCCAGATGACTTTTTTGATGCCGAGTACGCGCAAGAGTTCTTTTTCGCATGCTGCTTTTGTCACACCGGGATTACGGTTGGCATTGAGCACGCAACTCTCGGTGATGATGGCCGTGCCCTTGCCATCGACTTCTATGCCGCCACCTTCCAGCGTCAGGCTACTTTGGATGAAGCTGCTGGAAGTCTGCCTGGCCATGGCTGCGGCCACCTGACGATCCTGCGCATAAGCCTGCTTCTTGCCCCAGCCATTAAAATTGAAACCTACTCCGGCTTTGCTACGGTTGCTGCCCAGTACAAACACGGCACCAGTATCACGCAACCACAGGTCATCGATTTCTTGCACGATGAGTTTGATACGCGGGTCACACTTTTGTTTTGCCAGGGCCAGATCTTGCTGGCGCACCAGCATGTTCACAGGTTCAAAGGCGACAATCGCATTGGCGATACCTGCGAGGCTGTCACGCACAGGATTAAGCAAGCGGCGACCCCAGATCGCTTCTGAGGCGCCAAAGGCCATCCACGTTGCCGCATGTGACTCGGCTTCATCCGGCATGCGCCAGGCGTCAGCCGTTTGGCTTGGCGCGCTATTGTTGCCACCTGCCAGGTTCGATGGCTGACTTGCTGGCGAACTGGCAACTTCTGAACTGGCGTCGCCACCACAGGCATATAGCAGGCCGGGAGCAAGCACGATGGCTGTGCTGTGCAAGGTTTTGCTTAAAAAGTTTCTGCGTTTGGTATTCATCATTTTCTCAGGCTTGTTCATGTAGGTGTTTCAATACCGCTCCATATATAAACAGCAAGATATTTGAGCGATGTGGGCATGAACAGGATTGTGCTTGAATTAAAATATGAGAAAAAGCGATATTATTTGCCTTTATTAATCAAGTTTTCTCATATCTTATCCATGCCAAAACAGAAACTTCCTTCGCTGACTTTATTGTCGGGTTTTGAGGCCGCCGCCCGGCATGGCAATTTTTCCAGGGCGGCTGATGAATTACACCTTAGCCAATCAGCGATCAGCCATCAAGTACAACAACTGGAAGAGCAACTGAAACAACCGCTGTTCCGCCGCGTAGGCCGTGGGGTGGAACTGAATGTCGCAGGCGAAACCCTGCTAAGCAGCGTACAGCGTGCGATGACGGTGTTACAGGCGGGACTGGGGCAGATTGCCACTTATCTGGACCCTGGCCTGGTAGTAGTAATCTGCCCTGAACATATCGCCCATGGCTGGTTGCAAGCCCGGCTTGCCAGACTCCAGGAGCGCCTGCCTGACTTATGCCTGATGTTATCCACCGATATGACGGCGCGCTTTGTCGATGAAGTAGATGTTGATATCAGCATTAGCGACCGGCCCTTGCTGCAGAAAGGCCTGACTGAGCTGCCGTGGTTGCAGGATAGCTGGGTGGTGCTTGCCAGCAAATCGCTGGCCGGGCATATCAATGCACTGCCCGCCAGCGAGCATCACTTGCATGCGGGTTTGCTCTGTCTGGAGCAGAGTCTGACAGATGAAACAACTGCATCGCTATTTTTGCAGGAGCTGGCGCATTTCCGCAAACTGGCATTGTTTGATGATGTGCGCCTCTTGCTCGATGCCGTACAACGGGGGCGTGGTATCGCCTGCCTGCCGCGCCTGCTGGCAGACGAAGGCTTGCAGAATGGCAGCCTGTGCATGCTGGATGGCTATCAACAAACCGCGGGACAGACCTGGTACTTGTCTGGCATGGTCACAGAGCCCAGGGCCGACATTGTCAAACAAGTGTTTGACTGGCTGCAGGCTGAAGCAAAAAAATAAGCCAGATATGGATGCAGAGGCAGGAATGATCCTGCATCACACTCCACACACTCTCAACCATTCAGTAAAAAATAAACGCGCCTGATGTGCGAGGTCCAGCCCATAGCTGGCCGCCTGCTGGCGCATCTGTGGTATCGATAATTTCTCGTGTGCCATTTCATGGGCATTGCCTACAAACCAGGCCTCCAAACCTGCTGCCGTCACTTCTGGATGACACTGGAATGCCAGACCATGTTTGCCCCAGCCATATGCCTGGTTGTGGCAAACCTCGCTCGACGCCAGCAATTGTGCGCCCTGAGGCAAATCGAAGGTATCGCCATGCCAATGGAACATATTGCAATGCCTTGCATCAAAATGCCGCACTGGCGTGTCCTTGCCTTCATTTGTCATCTTCAGCGGAAACCAGCCTATCTCTTTGGCAGTCGCCGGATAAACACTGGCCCCCAGCGCCCGCGCCATGATTTGCGCGCCCAGGCAAATACCCAGCGTGGGCAAGTCTGCATGCAGGCGCTGCTGCAGGAAATATACCTCTTGCAACAAGAAAGGATAATTGTCATCTTCGTAGGCCCCGATAGGGCCGCCCAGCACGATGCACACATCGGCTGCCAACGGGTCTAGCGCAGCCCAGCCCTGGGTACAGGCGTTAACTTCCTGAATGTTGAAATCCTGCTCTTTCAGCAGGGCAAGAAAACTGCCTGCATCTTCAAAAGCGACGTGGTGGATGATCAGGGCGGTTTTCATAGGGGCTCCTCAATATGGCTTTGCTTGTATGGTCCAGCGTGTGTTGCAACTTGCACTGTGGACATTAGCACGGACAAGTCAACGCGAGTCCAATAAACAATATAGTCTTGAATTTGCGAAATTCAAAACGCGCCGTGTCATATTGATGAGGTTGATGAGTGGAAATTTGTAGGTTGGGCCGGGCCTTGCTAGGCTACGCTGTTAACCCGACCCAGGTTTACCTTCCCTTCATCCCCATCTTCTCCAGCGTCAAGGTCTCATCCGCTCGCCCCCAACCACCATCAGTCACTTCTTCGACCATCACCATGGTATAGGGCCGCACGCCTTCACCGAAATATTCGACAAACATGGCGGTGGTGCGGTGGATGATTTCTTCTTTGCGGGCAGCATCGATGATGCCTTCAGGGAATTTGAAATTGGCAAATGGCATGATTATTCCTTTAAAGTAAATTAGGCGAAGCCGCCGTTGACACGTAACACTTGTGAATTGACCCACACACCGTCAGGGCCAGCCAGGAAGGCAACCGCAGAGGCGATCTCTGCTGGCGTGCCTATGCGTTCCATGGGATTCATCCTGGCGATGTTGCTGACCTGCTCTTCCGTTTTGCCGTGAAAGAACATCTCAGTGCCTACCGGCCCTGGGGCAATCGCATTGACGGTAATTTCACGGCCGCGCAGCTCATTGGCCAGCACATGTACCAGGCCTTCTACCCCTGCCTTGCTGGCGATGTAGGGGCCATAGGCAGGAAAGGATTTGGCGATCACGCTGGTCGATAGCGCAATGATGCGCCCGCCCTTTTCTATATGCTGCGCGGCCTGTGCCAGCACCAGAAAAGTGCCACGCAGATTGATGGCGATGAGCTTGTCAAAGGCATCAATATTGCTGGTGTTGATGGTGGTCATCGTCATGCTGCCAGCACTGTTGACGACCACATCTATGCGACCAAACACTTCTTTGGCGGTGGTAAACAATTGCGCCACATCTTCAGGTTTGCTGACATCGCCCTGCACGGCGATAGCCTTGCCCCCTGCCGCCTGTATGGCGCTGACAGTTTCCTGTGCCTTACTCACATTGCCTGCGTAATTGACGACGACGGCGAAGCCATCTGCCGCCAGGCGCAGGGAGATAGCATGTCCTATGCCACGTGAACCACCGGTAACGATGGCGGTTTTTGTTATTTCATTGTTCATGTTTTTTCCTTAATCCAGATTGCACAGACTGATGCGTCTGTCTGGATCACACTTTAAGCATTCAACCCAGCAAGATAAATACTGATAAACTCAGAACATAATTCAACACAGCTCAACAATCATGGACAAACTGGACACTCTGCAGCTATTCACCCGCATCGTTGAAACTGGCAGCTTCAGCCGGGCGGCGGATATGCTGGACATCCCCAGAGCCAGCGCGACCCATGCCATCAAGCAACTGGAAACTCGTCTGGGCACCCGCCTGCTCGAGCGCACCACGCGCCAGGTGCGTACCACGCTGGATGGCCAGGCCTTTTACGAACGTTGTGTGCATATCATCAGTGAACTCGATGATGCCGAGGCATCAATGCGCCATGTGGCCGCCAATCCGCGTGGAGTCTTGCGGGTCGATATGCATGGCACCCATGCGACGCAAGTGGTGCTGCCACGGATACAAGAGTTTCGTGACCGTTATCCCGGCATAGACCTGGTGGTCAGCAGTGGTGACCGCCTGGTCGATCTGGTGCGCGAAGGTGTTGATTGCGTAGTACGCGGCGGCAACCCGCGTGATTCAACTCTGGTAGCACGCCGCCTGGCACTGATGCCGCAAGTACTATGCGCAAGCCCTGCATATCTGGCCAGATTTGGCACACCACATCACCCTGATGATTTGATGCTGCACCAGGCCGTCAGGTTTTTTTCCAGCACGACCGCGATAGACTATCCCATCGTGCTCAATATCGAAGGCCAGGTGAAGGAATTTGACGTTGGCGGCTGGATGACAGTCAATGATGCCGAAAACTATGTGACCTGCGCCCTTGCTGGCTGCGGCCTGATACAGCTGCCGCGCTTCCACATCGCCGACGCCTTGCGCGATGGCCACCTGGTAGAAGTGCTGGCAGACTGGCAGAGCCCGCCCTTGCCTGTCACGGCGCTGTACCCCTACCGCCGCCAGCTATCACCACGCGTGCGGGTGTTTGTAGACTGGCTGGTGGGTTTGTATGAACAGAAGTTTGGGGTCTTGCCTGTGGCAATGAAAAGAGAAACAAATTGATGAAAATTCGTTTACCAGTCTTGTGGGGCAGGCCTGCGGATGTTGATTACGGGGCAGAGCAATTAACACTATCAGATATCCTGCCAAAGACAGGGCAGACCATTAATGTCTATTTTTCTGAAGATGATAGTCCGGTTTATAAAGAAAGCCCGTATGTGTTGTGGAAGCCGCCCTTGACTGAAATGAATTGTTGGTCCGATCACCCCAGTGACATTTTGCATAGCTACATCGTGACGGGGCAGGTGAAATTTCTACGTCAGATTCCACAAGATAATGAAGATGCCACACCGCTGGAAAGAATGATAGAAAAAAAACTGGAATATGAGTTGCTCATTACGGATGTACAGCCTTTGCTCAAGTTATGCGATATGGTGAAATCAATGTCGGCAGAGTTGTGGCAAGAACGTTATGGCAGCAAGACCTTGTCTGGCCTGTTGCAAGCCAGAAACGATAATGGAACTCTTTTTGGCTATGCGGATGACTCAGATTGGGATGCTGTGCGCTGGGTTGGAATGGCGAGTATTGGTGATTACATTTACCTGAATTTCAGTTGCTACGAAGCGCATTATGACCTCCTGCTTCAACAGCAAGGGAAGCAATTATTTGTTCATTATTTCAGCGCTGACATCTGCGGTTTAATCGAACGATACATCGCATACAAAAAGCTCCCATCAAGTGAAAATGCAGGTCTCAAATCATTGATGGCAAGAGCTGTCGCACTGAAGGATAGTTTTGGTGATTACTTGCTCATTGATGTGTAGTCTCGTAGGTTGGAGCGGACAGCACTAGACTACGCGTTGTAGGTTGGGCTACGCTTCACCAGCCCAACACTGGGCTTTCAAATGACGTATACGATGGCTGAGGCCGAGTGTTGGGCTGATGAAGCGTAGCCCAACCTACGCCCCCTACGCCCGACAATTTTCTCATCCGGCATCCGTCAACAAATCACAACTCCACCATCACCTCAAAACCACCATAAATCATGCGCTTGCCGTCGCAAGGCATGGGATTGGCTTCCTGGCTCAGGCGTGGGTCTTGCATGGCTTTTTCCCATCCGGTATTGCGTGCTTCTTTTGATGGCCAGGTCATCCATGAAAACACCACAGTTTCATCTTCCTTGCATTGCACGGCCAGGGGGAAAGAAGTCAGCTTGCCGGGTGGCACATCATCGCCCCAGCATTCGACGATGCTGAGCACGCCGTATTCCTTGAACACTGGCGAAGTTTTTTCCGAATACAGGCGATAGGCTTCACGGTTGGCATTGGGCACTGCGAGTACAAATCCATCAACGTAGCTCATGCTGAAACTCCTGGTCTGGCAAAGATAATGAAGGATGAAGCTGATGGATTTTTGAACGATCCAAAGCATCAAAAAAAGCAACCGTATTTGTCGCTGTGCTTGAATTCTAGTGCAAAGATTTGGCCTGATGTTAAGTATTTTTTGCCACCGTGCTGTGCACGTGCTCTGTTGGACTTGCCTTTAACCTGCGTCAATTTCATCCACGATTAGTTCTGGATATAAATCGAATTAAATTACCTCCGGCAAAGCCGGAGGTTTATTGCTGGGGCGCCTCAAAGGCGCTGGTAACCCTTGAGCCGCCTAAAGGCGGCTACAGTCCCAATTTCATTTGGTCGTAACGCTCATCTTCCTGCTCTTGATTCCGGATGTAAGCTCGAACCATTTCTTCATCTAGTCCCACCGTTGAGACAAAATAACCTCTTGCCCAAAATACTTCTCCTGTGAAATTCCTTTGCCTCCCACCAAAGTGTCTGGCTATCGAAATTGCACTCTTGCCTTTCATGAATCCCACAACGTTTGACACTGAATACTTTGGCGGAACGCTCAAACACATATGAACATGGTCAATCATTAAGTGACCTTCTACTACGCTGCATTCCCTTTGCTTGGCCAACTCCCGAAATATTTCCCCAAGATGCTTTCTCAACGCCCCATAGATCAACTTCTTTCTGTATTTCGGAATGAACACTATATGGTACTTACAATCCCACCTCGTATGACTCAAACTTTGATACTCTTTCATCTTGAAACTCCTTCTTTTGGTAGAGATAGAAGTTTCAAACCGACCGCCGTATAGGTCAAACCTTGAGGAGTCCCCCGGCAGAGCCGGGGGATTACCTTATTTATTTAATCCAGGATTGATTTTGAATGTACATCAATTTAATCCAGTTCTAGCCTCAGTCTAGTCTGAGGCTAGTTTAGGGTTCAACCCTATACTAGCCCGGCTGATTCCTGATTCCCTTAACTTGATTCCCTTAACCTGATTCCTGATTCCCTCTCCCCTTCATCCATCGCAATCCATGCGATGACGTGTGAGATAAAAAAATTTGGCGATTTTCAAAATTTGCGGCAAGATGATGGCTGCGAATTTTGTCGTCCGTACCAGCCCACAGCGGACGAATCAGCTGCATCTGCCAACCCCGATTTGAAAGTAACCCCATGCGTCTCGCGTACTCCACCTGGCCCGAAATTACGGCTTTTCTGGCCGACTCCAAAACCGTCATCATCCCCATAGGCTCGAATGAGCAACACGGCCCGATGGGTTTGCTGGGTACGGACTGGATGTGCCCGGAGATCATCGCCACCGCTGCTGAAAAAGTCGCGCAAGGCAGTGAAGCGCTGATGCTGGCACCGACTTTCAACATCGGCATGGCACAGCATCACTTGGGCTTTGCCGGGACGATTTCGCTGCGCCCTTCAACCTTCATGGCGGCGATTGAAGACTGGGTCTTGTCGCTGGCACGCCATGGCTTTGACCACATATATTTTTTGAACGGCCACGGTGGCAATATCGCCACCATAGAGGCGGCTTTTTCGCAAATTTATTCGCATTATTCGTACAATAACAAGACCTGCCCGCTGACGCTGCGGTTGAAAAACTGGTGGGATTTGCCTGGCGTTGCAAGCTTGTGCCATGGCATGTTCCCGGTTGGCCATGGTTCACATGCCACACCGTCAGAAATAGCGGTCACCTATGCTGCTTACCCTGACCAGGTGCGCCAGGTAGAGCTGACGCCAAAAATCCCACCGACAGGCCCCATCCTTGATGCACTCGATTACCGAGCCCGTTTCCCGGATGGCCGCATCGGTGCCGACTCCAGCCTGGCGACGATAGAACTGGGGCAGCAGATCATCGATACTGCGGTAGCTGGCTTGTTGAGTGATATCAAGCTGTTTAGTGCTGAACAAAAACCTGCATGATAGTCACTGACAGCCACTGAGCCACTGATAGCCATTGATAACCGCCGATAGCCGTCACATTGATTCACAAAGCTGCTGAAAAAATCATCAACATTTCCACATGGAAATCTGGTATTGTTTTCCTGGTAGCCCGATGCTGAAAGAAAAAGTGCGGTCTTTGCATTGCAAAACCTGCCTGCAAAGCCTACTCTGGATTCGCCGTTGTTCGTTACGGTCAGGCATTTGGCCACGCCATAAAAACACATACCGGAGACATCATGAGACAATTTTTCAAAAGCATCCTTGTCGCTTTATCCCTGTCATTGCTTGCCCAGAGTAGCGCATTTGCCGCCGAACATGCGACGGCGCAAGAAGCAATCGACATGATCAAAAAGGTCGTCACCTACTACAAAGCGAATGGCCCTGAAAAAACCTATGCCGCGGTAAATGACCCCAAAGGGCAGTTCATTTACAAGGATTTGTATGTGTTTGCCGGAACCGTCAAACCAGGTGGCGTCACCCTCGCCCATGGTGGCAACCCAAAATTGCTAGGCAAACCCCTGGGGGAATTGCGTGATGGCGATGGTGTTTTTTTCGTCAAAAAAATCAATGAAGTGGCTGGCAGCAAAGAAGGCAAAGGCTGGGTGGATTACAAATGGCCAAATCCTGTAACCAAGGCGCTGGAGCAAAAAAGTACTTATGTAGAACGTGTAGATGAGATTTATTTTGCCTGCGGCATCTATAAATAAATTTGACCCGAACTTACTCAAACCAGGCTGTATTTCTTGCCAAATCTCTATGCTGACTGGCCGTGATCGTTTGAACACGGCCACCAGCAATCAAGCTCCCCTCTTTCGTCTGATGGTAAAATGATAGCTGGCAGCCTCGCTACGCTATTTTTTAGGCTGTTTTAGACCGTTTTACCTCCCTGTTGCATCCTGATCTGCACACATTAGCTGGATACTTCCAGATGTACAGGATGCATTTGCCCTCTATTTTTACCACTTATTTTTATGCCATATATCGGAGCAGGTTTTCATTTTCTCATCGCCATATTTTTTGCTGTGCACGCAATGCGCAACAAACGCGAAATGTACTGGCTGATGATTTTATTCATGTTCCCCTTGCTGGGTAGCGCGGTGTATTTCTTTGCAGTATTCTTGCCAGAATCACGCCTGGAGCGCGGCATGCGCAAGACAGTGATTGCCGCCGCCAAAAGCCTTAACCCTGGCCGTGAACTGCGCGAAGCACAGCAGGCCTTTGATCTGGTACCAACAGCACAAAACCAGATGCGTCTGGCAAATGCCTATCTGGATGCAGGTGATACTGCCAAGGCAGTGCAACAATATGATATCTGCCTGCAAGGGCCTTTTGCCAGCGACGCGGTCATTCGCATGAATGCCGCTGAAGCAAATATCTTGCATGGCCAGGCTGATGAAGCCATCACCTTGCTACTGGCAGTAAGCAAAGACCAGCCCAATCACAGGCCAGAACAACAAGCCCTGTTGCTTGGCAGAGCCTATGTAGCAGCCAGCCGCCAGCAAGAGGCAGGCACCACCTTTGCCGATGCTGTATCCCGTTTTGGCAGCATGGAGACTCGCGTTGAATATGCAATCTGGGCATTGCAGGCCGGTGAGCAAGGCATCGCCGATGCACAATACGCAGAAATCCAGCAAAACATGCGGCACTGGAATAGCGATACCAAAGCCATGAACCGTGATTTGGTCAAGCGCCTCAACAGCGCTTTTGCTGGTCGCAAGTGATGGATGTAGGGTGCGCCGTGCGCACCATCGTTGAAAAATACGATTGCTGTTATTCAAAGACGGTGCGCACAGCGCACCCTACAAGATAGCGAACTCTAAGCGTATATTTTTATGCCCAACTATCGACGGTCGCGAATTAAAGGTGCAAGTTATTTTTTTACTTTAACCAGCCTCCACCGAAGACCAATATTGACCGAGCCTGCGATACGGCTATCATTACGCGCAGCGATACAACAAACCCGCATTTCACATCCTTTCGAGATTGATGCTTGGGTATTACTGCCCGATCATTTGCATTGCATCTGGACTTTACCTGAAGACGATGCAGATTTCTCCATGCGCTGGTCTATGATCAAACGACTGGTAACGCAAGCGTGCGCTAAGAATTTCGGTGTAGAAGAATTATCTTCTTCCCGTACATCAAGAAGAGAATCCGGAATATGGCAACGTCGTTTCTGGGAACATCAAATCCGGGATGACGAAGATTTCGCCAGACATGTCGATTACATTCACTGGAATCCAGTTAAGCATGATTTGGTCAAACTAGCAGGGGATTGGCCCTATTCCACATTTCATCGCTACGTCAAAGAAGGAGTATTATCGCCAGAGTGGGGAATAGCCACGTCAATGATTGAGCATCATGATTTTGGCGAATAAATCACCGATAATAGGGTGCGCCTTGCGCACCATCGTTGAAAAATACGACTGCCGTTAATCAAAGACGGTGCGCACGGCGCACCCTACCAGGTTACTCAACTCAACAAAACCACACTCAAAGCCAGCATCACCATTACCCACACCAGGCTGCTGCGGCCTGTTATCAAGCTGAGGGAAACCAATGCTATACCAAATGTCAGGGGGTAAAGACTGTGCAGGCTGGCTGAGAATATTGCGCACAAAAAAACTTGGAAAACCCGGCCTAACATGCCATGGCGGCGACTGAGTTTGTTTTTCTCTGCTGCGGTATAGTTGCTTGCAGCTTCTGTGGCATCAGACTGCTTGAGCTTGGGCATCGCAGCAGCTTGCTTTTCTTCTTTGGCAACTTGCTTCACTGCCTTCTTCTCTTCCAGTACTTGCTGCGCAGTTTGTTCCAGCACAGGTGCGGCGGCCTCCTGCACTTGCCACCAATCCTGGCCGTTTTCTCTTTGCGGTGTCTTACCACTGGCGACTTGCTGGCGCAGTGTTGGTCTTGTCACGCGTGTCGTTGACTGCGCTTGCCCTGCATATTGCGCTCGCAATGCCTTGATGCGTTGCAGCCATGGTTTTCCTTTTACCGGATTGACCATGCAGACATAACGGGCATAGCCTTCCAGTGCACCTAGCACATCGGTATTGCCATTCCAGTGATAACCTACCGGGCCATTCTTTTCTACCTGATGCAGTGTAGCGCGGAAGCGGTGCAAGGTCTTGGCATCTATCGTCGGGCTGTGGTTGACGACGATGCCAGTGACCTCCTGCTTTTGGCTGTGGCGCATGATGTGTTGCTTGTCAGGATGCAGGGTAAAGCCTTCATCAGCGATGATCTGTTTGACGCGCCACAGGAGTTTGCCAACCGGTGGACGTTCTTTTTGTTTGCTGGAAAACGTCAGGTCATCGGCATAACGGGTATATACAAAACCCAGCTTGCTTGCTGCCGCATACAGGCGTTTATCGAGGGTATGGCACAAGATATTCGTGATCATCGGGCTGGATGGCGCGCCTTGTGGCAGGCTGCGCTTTTTGCCAGCGACAAAATATTTTTGCTGGTCTACCCGCACTTCTTCTGTTGCCTGCTCGGTACACAGCAAACCCAGCAGGGTAGCAATCTGATCGCCATAACCCAGGGATTTGAACACGCCTTTGACGCGTGAATATTCTATGCTAGGGAAAAAATCTTTCAAATCCAGATTGATGACCACGGCCTGCCCTACATGCGGCAGGGCATTGCTGAGTATGGAATGCTGCGGCAAGAAACCATGTGCAGCAGGATGGCAAGGTACTTTGGCGAGGATATGATCCAGCACCCAGTACTGGCAACGCTTGAGGCGCGGCATGGGGGCAGAAATAAAGCGCTGGCCACCAGTCTTTTTGGGAATAGCGAAACGCTGGTAGTGACTGACCTGACTGACCTTGCGCTGGAAGCTCATGAAGCGCAATTCTGCCAGCGGTATGCCTATCGCCGTTGCCAGGTCCAGTGATTTTTGCAGCGCTGGCAATTGATAACGTGCGAGTTTGTCGGCATTGGTACTCGTGTAATTCAAGCCAGTGGAAACGCCCTCGCCCAGATAGCCTATGTCGTTCTGGCGTTTTTCTTGCCAGGCCAGTGCCTTGGCATGCCGCAATTGCGCATGTTTCTGTTTGGTCAGTTCGCGCCTTTCTTTTGCTGCTGCCATGCGTTGCTTGCGCATGTCGCGCAGGGCTGCCTTGGGGTCTTGCACGCGGCGTAACTGAGCCGTCAAGTCATTTAATTCTTTACTGAGTGCAGCTTCACGGGCGATGAGTTCGTCAGTCACCGATGGCTTGCCACTGTCGGCGGGCCAAAAGCCAAGGCGGCGCATCTCTTGCAAGACCACGGCATCTTTGGTGGTCGTGCGCAGGTGGGCATACAATTCATCGCGTGTCATCTGTGACAGGGGTTTGTCAGATGCGTTTTGTACAGATGCTTGCTGTTGTTGTGTCATGACGCTGGTCTCTGTTTTCTTTTTGGCGCGCTGACATCAGCATCAGCATGCAACAAAAAGAATTCACGTTTTCCAAATAAAACAAAAACGGTGAGCCAGACAAAAGAAGGAAAAGCGGCAGGAAGCTCATCGAAGAGCCTTCAGACTGAGAGGCTCCACTCGACGCCGGAAACGACTACCGGCGTAATGGGGTTCACGGAATCCACATCGTCATTGCGCCGGTAGTCGTTTCCGGCACAGTGAAGAGAAACTCAGTGATGCATAGCTAAGCAAAATACATGGATGGCGATACACCATCCGGATTGCAAGAGCCTTCCTGCCAAAATCTATTCTAATGTCTATCTCACCTCCTGTAAATACGAAAAACTGATTAAGCTACTGCGCAACCATATTTTGGGCCTGCGATGCTCGCCGTACATGCGTACGACTGCGCTTCTTAACTCAAACTATGGCCGCTCGCTACGCTTACTCAGCCTTTCTAAAAATGCATTACTTCTTTTATTTCTAAATTCAACGAGCTTTCTCAAACGAAAAATATTTATAGACGCTAATCAGCCTGCGCAATTTTTCGCTAATAATTCACTGCTTGCTATTTGCAACCTGACGTATGGCCAGCATATGTTCACAAGGCCCACGGAACATGCGGTTACGCACGTAATAATCGCAACTGCAGTTGCCTTCCACCAGTCTGTCATCATTGTCCAGCCTGATCATGGTCTTGCTGAGTTTCTTGGTGTTCGTGATACTCGCGCTGACGCTGGCTTTCCATTCGATACCACCACCAGCCAGGTTTGCTGACTGCAAATCGAGCAAAAGGTTTTTGTGTACGAGCTGGGCCGCCAGGGATTCACGTTCACTGGCAAAGCGCAGGCTGGCGACATTGATGGGTTCGCGCACCAGATCGCGCCAGCGGGCTACCTGATCCACCGCGTCATACACGACGCGGCCTGCCTGCATGAGGCCGGTCAGCGCTGATGCCACCAGTTTGCTGTCGAGTTGCAATTGCTGCGCCAGGCTGGCGGTGCTGGCTGACCATTGCGAAGACAAGGCATGTGCCACGGCTTGCGCTTTGCTGTCATCAACATCCAGACGCGGTGCCAGCAAATCAAATTGCCCGGCGCGTGACCAGTCATTGGCTGTCCAGCCGGACAAGCCCAGGGTGTAATCCATGTCAGGCAGATGAGCGATCCAGAAGCTGGGCAAGCCTGTGCCCATGAGCATGACGCTGAACTTGTCGGCAACGGCGATCAGCCTCTCCAGCGTCAGCAAGCGGCGACGGCCCCATATCCTGACCTCTGCCGCCTCATTGCCAGTGAAGACAGAGCGCTGACATACCAGCTTGATGCCCCAGGGTTCAAACAGCATGGTGATGGGCTGGCCTGACTCAAGAATGAAGCGTATCGAACGCGGCCCTACCCGCTCAGTCTTGCGGCGCAGAATGTGGCAGATGCTGTGCACATCCATGGGGTGTAAATCCAGCTTGTGGGCAGGCATGGACATGGCGGTGCTGACTTGCAAAAAGCCACGCATCCAGCTGTCAGGCAAATCTATCTTGGCTTCATGATATTGTTCGTCATGACCGGTTTGCACCTGGAAACCATCGGCCTGGATTTCAAAACGGGTTTCTTTGTAGGCGCGTATCTTTTGGAACTCATCATACAGCGCAGACGAATAATCGATATTTGTAGTACCGCAGGCAAATTCACCAAGGTGCTTGAAAACACTGTGGCGGCAACTCAGGCTGGCATACGTCGATTCATCGCGGCTGAAGCATTCAAAGAACACCTTATCAGGGTGCACCGTGATGACAGGGTCAAGCACGATCCACATGTCGCGGTTTTCTTTGTACAGATAGTCAAAGTATTCGCGCTGTGCCTTGTAGAAAGGCTGCATGAGACCATACTTTTGATTCTGCACCTTGGTGAGTTCTGCTCGCAAGGGCGTGATTTTTTCGCGCAACTCTTTTTCTTGCGCCATGAAATCTGCCAGCAGGCTGGCCTCATTCTCTGCCAGCCAGGCGAAGTAAGCTGTCCTGTCCTTGGGCTGGGTGCGCAGGTCAGACACCACCACATCATGCATGGCACTGATGGCTTCGCGGTAAGCCAGCGCCAGCGTGGATTGCAGGGTGGCGGCAAAATATGTGGGCGTGCGCAAAGTGTCAGGTGCGAACTGCATGCTGGTGGCAGTGGCACTGTCACTCACCTGGCTATTGCCAAAATAGCGGTATTCAAACTTCATACAGACTCCGCAGAAATGGTGACTGCATCCTTGTGCAATCGTGGGGCAATGAGCTGCATGGGCCAATCGGCTGCATCAGCCAGCCCCGGATACGCAGCCTGCAATTGCGTCAATCCGAGGATGTATTGCGCCTTGTCCTGTATCGCCACGGTCAATACCTGACGCGTGAAAATCTGTGCGACAAATTGTGCATGCGCTTCAGACAGCAAACCCTGATCCTGCAGGAAACGGATCACGCGGTTTTTAACCGTGCGGGCTTTGTTCACATGTGACAAGACGCTGAGGAAGTAAGGACGCAGTTGCTGAAGGTGTTGTAGTGCCAATTGCTGATCAATATACGTTTGCACACTTTGCTCCAGCCACTGGCTGACAAATAACTGCATGTTGGCCGATGGATGCTGGGCAAGGCTCAATACATATTCGGCGGCATCTTCGATACGGAAGTGGCGGGTGATCAATTGCCTGCCCAGTCTTTGTATGGCAGCCTGCTGATGGTCGCACAAGGCCAGCAACTGGCTCAGCGACCATTCGTCAGCACTGATATTGCGGGCAAAATAATCTGCCGCAAAAGAACGGGTTTCTGGCCAGCGGGTATCGAGTATGCGCAGGGCATCGTTGAGGCTGGCGCGCACTTCAGGCACATGCTGGCTGAAGTAATGTTGGGCACGCAGCCGCACTTGCAGGACAGCGTGCCTACCCAGCAAAGCCCATTGCAGGACGCCGAGGCTGGCAGCCAATGTGCCGCTCGCCTGTATCAACACCATGGCACCCAGTTCCTGCGCGCCCTTGCTACGGGCCTGCAACAGACGCCATTGCATATCCACAGGCTGGTCCATTATTGCTGTCAGCAAAGGGCCGCTGCACCAGTGGATGATGTCGGCATGCACGCTCTCTTCACCATCAGTATTATCGCTACGGAAAATCACATCGATAAAGTGTGCCAGCAGTTTCCCAGAAAAAGTCACATCAGTAGCGAGCTGGGTAATCACCGGTGTCATGGCCGCCCGCACACGCGCATCCAGCGCTGTTGCGAGAGTCGCGACCAGATCAGGCTGCTGGCGTAATACATCGGCGGGCAAAGCCGCAAATAAACGGCTACCCAGGCTTTGCCTGCCAGGGTCTGTATCCTGCAATAAGTCACGCAATGTCAGTGGTGAGACATGGGCGATACCAGCGGGGTGGGCCAGCAAGATATCTGTCGCCAGCGCCTGTTGCCAGAATTGCGCTGCCTGCAGCAAATCACACCAGACGGCAATATCGTGGTCTGGCAATTGCGCGACTTGTTCTGCCAGTACATTCTGGATCAACCACTGCAGGTCATCTCGCAAAGCGTCGATCTGGTTGGCGGCCATGGTGGTCTGTCTTGCCCAGATGGACAGACGGTTCAAAATTAGCTGGCGCGTCCCAGCAGTCGTAGCATGCGCCAGCAAACGGCAAGTTTCGCGTACGCCTTGCGACGGGCTGGTAATCATCGCCACGATCAGGCCAGCGTCTTGCGCATACAGCTCTGGTGTCTTGCGGATAAAAACCAGTGCAAAATCTGCGGCAGGCTGATAATCCGTTGCCAGCAAAATCATCAACCAGTTGAGGTCTGGCGTTTGCTGTGCAAAGCGTTGTTTGACGATGGCAAAAGCAAATTCTTTGGTCGGCAGATAGGCGCTTTGCAGCAAGCCCTGCAATTGCTCCAAGCTTAGCTGCTCGCAATAAGCCTGATTGTCCACCAGGGCGCGTGCAGCAAAGACGTGCACGCCATGGCACAGACTGTGTTGCATCAGGTAGAGCAATTTTTCTGGTGCGGCATCCCACAGTTTTGGGAAGGCTTCCTGCCGTTTCGTGCGTGGCGGGTAATCAAGATTATCTGTCGTCGCGGGTATCCACCATTTGAGTGCAGTACGGCTGGTTTTGACTTCGCTGTCATGCTGGTGCACAAGCTGGTTGAATACCATCCAGCTGGCATAGGGGGACAGAAAACGCAGTTCTGTCGTGTAAGAACGGCTCTGATAATTCCAGTTAACCAGTCTTTGTATATGTGCCTTGTCTGCGTGCGCATCGTCGCAGGCCAGCAATACTCCCGTTGCCATGTTGGTGAAATCGGCGCTTTCAAGCTCGCCCAGGCGGCGCAGCGTGCGCCAGGTGCGGCGGCGCAGATAATCGCGGGTCAGGCTGGAATAGGCGACCCGGGTATTCGGTTTTTTGACTTCGTCGGCATAGCTGACATAACGTCTTTCCAGATACACGTAGCTGGTATTGGAACTCAGCAAAAACAGCGGCCAGGTTTTTTCAAAACGCTGGTGCAGGATGCCGAACAGTTCGGCATCGGCGCGGAATTCTGCAGTTTTATACAAATGGCGGAAGGCGCGAAATACCAGCAAATTCACTGGCAGGTTGCGCAACTGTTGCAACAGCAAAGGCCGCGCCAGTGAAGAGATGCCTGCCTGGTCTATCATGTCCAGTTGCTCCAGCCAGTCATCATGACGCCAAGCACCCCATGACTTTGCAGACAACAGGGCGAGTAATACCTCATCCATGCCTTTTTCCAGATCCGTGGCCTGCTGCGCTTTTTGCCAAGCAGTTTGCAAATCAGCCGGCCATTGCGCGATCAAGCCATGCCCATATTGCTGCGCCTCTTCGGATGTTGCCAAAGCCAGCCAGGCTTGCCGCGCCATGTGTTTGACATGAGCCTCTTTGGAACGCTGACTCAGCTCATGCATGGCCTGTTTGGCGCCAACATCACCACAACGGCCTATGGCATAGGTAATGCAGTAATCAAGCATGGCATCGGCGCCGCCGAGTAATTCGACCAAGCGTGGTACGGCGGCAGGCAGGCGGCGTTCGCCTATGCGCCAGACTGTGCGGGTACGCTCTGCCCTTGACAGGCCCGACCATGCGCGAGGTGGCAGGCGATCAAGCAGGATTTTTTCTTGTCCGGATACAGAGGCTGGTTTGCTGATTTTTTGCACCAGGGTTTGCGAAGAATGGCCCCATTGCATGGCATCAGCCTTGACCTGGTCCTGAGCTGCTGGCGTAGCGGGAATAGCAGGAATAGCTGGAGGTGCAGATGTATCTACGAAACCCTGTTCGAGCTTGCTGGCCAGGACCTGGGCATACAAAACTTCTGCCTGGCTCAGGGTGACAGGGAAAGGTGTTCTGGTGCTTTCCTGCCATTCGGCATTGGGATGGCCTTCACGCACATTGACCAAATATAGGGGTACAGCCCCTTCGTTCTGCGGTGCCAGTGACAACTCGATTTCGCAATGCCGCTCTGTGGGCTGCATGCGTACCAGCTTCACCAATTTAATCACGCCTTGCATAAGCATGCTCCGGAAAGTGTCGCAAGCCGGAACAGTAATGTCAGTATTCCGGCATCATAAAGCGAAGCATTATGACATCGATTATTTTGTCAGCAATACATACTTACGTTTAGCTACAAAGATGATTTCCTCGCTATTACACTGTGAAATATGCATACAAAATGCACATGTTAGAATGCCTCCATCAATATCACAACAACATTTCCCCGGGGAACTTATGCACTATCGTCTGATCAGCCGTAATGAACAAAATGAAGTCGTCAAATCTACAGAAGCGGGCGATGATTTCATGGCCGCCGTCAGCCAGGGCGCACATCTGCGTCATGAACTAAATGCCGCATATCAAGTCGATCTGATCTCGGTCACCCATGATGGTGAAGAGCACAAGCTGGCACAACTCGGCGGTTTCGCCTGAAGAAGCAGGCATCCATGGCCAACCAGGATACCGTATTGATTTTGCAGGGCGGCGGCGCCCTGGGTGCCTATCAGGCGGGTGTTTATCAGCAATTGCATGAGGCAGAAACCCCGCTGGACTGGATTATAGGCACCTCTATCGGTGCCATCAACACTGCGCTGATCGCGGGCAACCCGCCAGAGACGCGCATTGCGCAAATGCGGGCATTCTGGGATAGCCTGGCACCTGATGCGATCAGCCGCAACAGTTTTTGGCCTAGCTTTTCGCCATGGATGAACCTCACTAACAATCTCAATACCCTGACTGCAATTACGCAAGGTGTGAATGGGTTTTTCAAACCACGCATTGGTGCTGCCTGGGACATCAATGCCAAGGTGCCGATAGAAGAAGCAGGGTTTTACGATACATCGCCCCTCAAAGCCACACTGGAAAAATATGTGGACTTTGACTATCTCAATGACGGCCCTATACGTGTCAGCATTTGCGCCGTGGATATCGACAGTGGCCAGGGTGTGGTGTTTGACAGCAAGCGCGGACGCATAGATGTTGAACACATCATGGCCAGCGGCGCATTGCCACCCGGCTTCGCACCAGTCAAGATAGGTAACCGCGCATATTGGGATGGTGGGGTATATTCCAACACACCGCTTGATGTCTTTCTGGATGAAGAAAGGAAAGCAGATGCGCTGTGCTTCATGATTGATCTATGGGACCCGTCAGAAACGCGTCCACAGTCGATCGCCGGCGCGATGACGCGCTATAAAAGCATACAGTATGCAAGCCGCTCGGCAGAGCAGTTGCTGATCTACCAGCGCATGCAAGACATGCAGCGCGCGATACGCACGCTGACCGAACACCTGCCCGCAGCAGTACGAAAGAAAGAAGAGTTGAAACCGCTGATGGAGATGGGTTGCGACCACACGATTAATGTCGTCCACCTCATCATGAAGGCGCTGCCGGACGACAATTATTTCAAGGATGTCGATTTCAGCATGGCGACCATGGAAGCCCGCTGGGCCGCCGGCATCCACGACTGCAAACGCGCCTTGCGCCACAAGTCATGGCAAAAACCCTTGCCACCGCATGCAGGGCTGGTGATTCATGAATTGCCGCAGGAGTGAGCTGCATGATAGCTGCGGGATGATGGACAGGGTGCGCTGTGCGCACCTTTGAATAACAGCAATAGTATTTTTCAGAGAGCGGGTGCGCACGGCGCACCCTACAAAATTTTACACTGTGCGCTTGCGCAAATGATGCAGAGCCAGTGCCAATTGCGTACCGACGACAGCATTGTTTTTGACCAGCGCGATATTGGTTTCCAGGCTACGGCCTTCCGTCATTTGTTTGATGCGGTTCAGCAGGAAAGGCGTGATGGCCTTGCCAGTGATGTCCATCTCATCTGCCAGTTGTAGTGCTTTTTGGGTGATGGATTCTATCTCTTCCTTGGGCATGGCAGATTCAACAGGTACCGGGTTGGCGATGACGATGCCGCCGTTTAATCCTAGTGTCCATTTGGCGTGGATGAATTCTGCCTGTTGTTCTGCCGTGTCGAGCTGGAAGTCTGCCTTGTAGCCGCTGTCGGCGGTAAAGAAAGCCGGGAAGGCTGGCTGGCCTACGCTGACGACTGGCACGCCATGGGTCTCAAGATATTCCAGCGTCAGGCCTATGTCGAGTATGGATTTGGCACCGGCACAAACCACGGCAACCGAGGTGCGTGCCAACTCTTGCAAGTCGGCAGAAATATCGAAGCTGGTTTCAGCACCGCGATGTACACCGCCTATGCCGCCTGTGACGAACACTTCTATGCCAGCCAGTGCTGCGCAGATCATGGTGGCGGCCACTGTCGTTGCACCGAGTTTGTTATTGGTCAGTGCATAAGCCAGGTCACGGCGGCTGACTTTCATGGCGTCTGGCGAATTGCCCAGTAACTCCAGTTCTTCGTCATTCAAGCCTATGTGGATTTTGCCATTCATGATAGCAATGGTGGCTGGCACGGCACCGCCGTCACGGATGATTTGTTCCAGTTCACGCGCAGTCTGCACGTTTTGCGGATAAGGCATGCCATGCGAAATGATAGTGGATTCGAGTGCTACCACAGGCTTGGCCGCCAGGCGGGCAGCGCGAACTTCGTCGGATAAGACCAGATAAGATTGCATGATGTTTCCTTTTGTAGAAATACAGGATAAGTCGTGTACTAGTTGCGTATTAGTCGAGTATTAATTGCGCATTAGTTGTGCATTAGCTGCGCATTAAGCTTCTTCAAAAATAGTCGGGCTGATCGTTGCAGCCACTGTCGCATCGCTTTCCAGCGTCAGTTTTGCCAGCTTCAAACCATATTCACAGGCCAGACGCAAATCATCTTGCTGGTGACACAAAGACCAGGCTACGCCAGCGGCAAAGGCATCGCCCGCACCTGTGGCATCGCGTACGCTGGCTGCTGGCGCAGGCATGTGCTGCATACCGCTACCATTGGTAAATGTCACGCCTGCCACACCCTTGGTGACGATGATGTCCTGCACGCCACGCTGCTGTAATTGTTTGCAGGCTGCTTCCAGTTCCGCCTGGTTTTGTATGCCATGTCCAACAGCGGCTGCGAGTTCACCCTGGTTCAATAATAACAGGCGCAAGCCTTGCAAATCCTGCGGCAGGCGCGCCATCTTGGGTTCAGACACAGCCACGGCCATTAGCGGCATGGCTTGCTGATGCGCTTCTTGCAATAACAAGCCTATGCTATCTGTCGGTAAATTCAAGTCGATGATGGTGAAGGCAGCATGGCCACGCTGGGTCTGGCGGCTATGCAGATAATCTGGTGTCAGGGCATCGCAGCATTCCATATGCGCCAATGCCAGCACCATGTCGCCCTCATCATTGAGCAAGGCAGTATAGCTGCCGCTATGCATGCCAGCCGCCTGCAGGCAGGCTTTGACATCAATGCCAACGGATTGCGCATGCTCAAGCATGCTGCGCCCGGCAGCGTCGTCACCCACCGCGCACAACAGACGTGTGGGCATGCCCAGGCGTGCCAGGTTCTCGGCAATATTGCGGGCAACACCGCCAAAGGCTTCATGCTGGCTGACCGGGTTGGAAGTTCCCATCTGCACCGGCCCCAAAGTGCGCAATTTGCGATCTATATTCGCCCCGCCTATGCATACCACAGGACGCTGATCAGGCAAGACATAGGCCCGGCCCAGCAAACGTTTGTCACGTATCAGCGCGGCAATATGCCCGGCCACGGCTGAGCGCGACAAGCCTGACTGGTCTGCCAGTTCTTGCTGCGAAATAAAAGGCTGGGCAGCGATGAGCTGGTAGAGCTGTTCTTTTTTGGATGGTGTTGCGGTCATGTTCTTGCCTGACGGTTTGGGATTTCCCCATATTATAAACAATTGTTTATCGATATAGACAAATGTTTTTAAATTTAAATATGAATACTGGCGACGAGCTTGCATTGCGCAGAACAAGCCAGAAAATAACAATAATTAACATAAAGTCTAATCTTTTTTATAATTTTAAATAAAAAAATGATAATCTTTCAAATGCAGATGAAGGGTGCGAATGAGAACGGGCATCAGCAGCCCAGCTATCACTGAAAGCTACGGTAGTACCCGGATAAATCCGCATCACCAATGCCACTACCGACACTACCGACACTACCGCACATCAAAACAAAACCAACGAGAGGGAAACCATGAACACGTCTGACCGCAAGCAGCGCAAGCCTGCCCACGCAGTTAAACTGACTACCTGCATTTCTTTATTGGCTACGGCTTGCCTTTGCCCGCTGGCACAAGCGCAAATCCTGCCGCCCGATGCCAAACCGACCTGCACTACTTCTACCCCGGCGAATCCCGGTGGGCCAGCACCAATTCCATTCGCGCAATGGTTTGAGCCAGCCGGTGTCACCAACGGTGGACTGGTAAAGGCTGCCGACAGTGTGAATTTCCCTGATGCGTCGGCCTGCAGTTTTTATCAATGGTCGCACCAGATGTTCTTGTGGCTGACTTCACCCACGCCGAAGGGGCTTCCCGGTGGTGATCATATCTTTTCTTCTTCTGCCTTCTATGGCGTATCACCAACTGTTAACGGAGCGCGAAACTTCATACCGCAGTTGACCCGGCAGGCAATGAACTTCAGCCCTTTGCTGCGGCAACTGGGGCCGAATAATCTGCCTGTGGCCTTTGACAAATCAGGCAAATTGTTTGAAGTCTTGCCACCCAAGCTGGCGCCTAGTGGCAAGGCCACCACGATAGACAAGACGGGCAAAACGGTAGAAATAGACCATGTTGAAGTGGGTGCGGCTGGTAAGGTCAGCCTGTTGGCCAAGGGTGGCAAGCAGATAGAAACTGATCTGGTGGCCAACCTGCGTGCGCGCCTGCCAAAAAAGCAAACTGCCTTGCTGACAGCAGCAAGTACCGACAGCAATATCGTGCAAAGTTTCAAGCGGGATGCCAAGGGCGGTCTGATTTATCTGGATGCAGCTGGCAATGAAGTCGATATGACCATAGGCCAGGCAGGCGGCAGCAATGTGCTGGTCGCACAAAATGGTTCGCTGGTGTATTACTCGATTGCCGCGAATGATTTGTTTGCCTATTTCCTGACGCAAAGAAAACCAAATGCACCAGCAAACCTGATGTATCCAACCACGGCGCAAGAATTGGCCGACGTGGTTGCCTATGCCAAGAAAGCCGGCCTGCGTGACCTGGCAGCGCCAGAAGCACTGGCTGTTGAAGTCAAGCTGGCATGGATAGAAACCACGGGTTTTGATGAAGCGACCAAAAAGAAATTCATCATCATCGATGCTGAAATACCAGATGTCAGCATCAACCAGCCAGCATCGCTGAAACAGGGCGCGGTAAAGAACAAAAAAACCAAACTGGCACTGGTAGGCGTGCACGTGGTCGGCAGTGCGAAAGGTAATCCTGAACTGATCTGGGCGACCTTTGAGCATATGGACAATACCCCAAATGCCGAATACAAATACATAGACGTCAATGGTGCAGAAAAACTGGTGCCGCAAAATACCAAGGGCAAATGGCTGTTCAGCCAGGATGGCGCAACAGGCCCTTTCAACCAGACCCTGTACAAGGCTGCAGGCAATACCATCACTTGCACCGACACGACCAAGCCTTGTGTAGTCAAACCAAATGACACCATACGCTGGAAACCCTGGGGCGCTGCTGCCGACCAGAATCCACGCCAGGCTGACCCTACCCATGCTGGCCCTGTCATCACCCCGCCTGAATCCAATACTGACTTGTTGTCCATCAACAATAGCGTCATTTCACAACTGGCACCAGGCGATGTACGCAAGAATTACCTGATGATAGGCTCAACCTGGACCACTGGTGGCCGCGCACCTGATTCAGACAAACCACCAGCCACGGCCATCAACCAGGTCGGCACCAGCAGGCTGGCCAATACCACGATGGAAACCGTGCACCAGGGCTCGAATATCAACTGGGCAGGCGGCACCAATTGCTTTAGCTGCCACAAGAGTAATACGGTGACTGTCAGCCATATCTGGCCTGAGTTGAACCCTTTGCCAAAAACACTGTTGAAGGCAAAAACCAAGTAAGACCGTGTAAGCGTATATCGGCACCGAACACTGCCAGATATAGTCAATAAAAAAAACCGCAGACTTTACAGGTCTGCGGTTTTTTTCTTCTTTGATCTATTTCTTTAATCTATTTCATCCCCGCCAGCCACTCCCATTGCTTTTACAGCGCAGATAGCCAGGGTTTTGTACTTCACTTTGTATTACCGGTATCGCCACTATAGGTCAAAAAAAATTCACGGTATGTTCGTCAGCGTACGGATGCAAAACTTTATTGCGCGCATCCTGTGATGGCATTGTTATTGAACTATTTTGAAATTTAATTTACCGAGGCTAATCCCATGAAAATCTCTATCCTTGCTTTGACACTCGCTGCTGTAATGGCAACCACTGCTTGCGACCGTAAGCCTACAGAAGTCGCTGTTCCTGTGCCTGTAGCCGTACCAGTCGCTGTGCCAGTTGCAGTACCTGGCCCTGCCGGTGCACCAGGTGCACCAGGAGCGCCCGGCGCAACTGGCGCCCAGGGTGAACCAGGAGCCGCAGCCTCAGTCGGCGCCACTGGCCCGGCAGGTGCAGACGGCAAGCCAGGTGAGCCAGGCAAACCAGGCGACACCATCGTCGTCGTGCCACAGAAGTAAGCCTGCTGGCAAGCATGTGCCTGTCGTTGTTTCCTTGATTCACGGTTTCACGACGCATGCATGCTTGCCACTTCATCATCTTTTTTTAAATAGGTGAATCATGGTTCAGCTCGTCAATCTCATTATCTATCTTGTTGTATTCGGCCTGATCTGGTGGCTGGTTGGTTTCTTGCCTCTGCCTGCTCCGGTGGCACAGGTTGTACGCGTGTTGTTCATCGTCTTGCTGATCATCATCGTGCTGTCTGCTTTTGGTATCGTGCCTGGCATACACATGCCGCAGTTGCGCTGGTAGATTGCAGTCATCTTAGGGCTCGCTACTTTTGCGGGCATGCGAATTCTATTGCATGCCTGCTCCTCTCCTTGCACTTCTTGTCTCCTTCTTCTATCCTCCCACAGCTCTCCCCTTCCACGCCTTTTCTAATACATAAGCCGTAACATGCGGTAACAATAAATACCCCGCGTATTCAAACACCCCTGATTTTTCGCTTTACGGCACATTGTAAAATAGTTCACTTTTTATTACTTCCGGCAAACATGTTCATGCTTCACTTGTCAGCAAGAGCGTTTGATTTTTTACGCTTTTTTTTTGCCGCAGCTTATCGCTATTTTTACAGGGCTATTATGCAGGGATATGTCACCTCAATTTCACGCAAGGCAAGCGGCTCTTGCCTGCTGACCCTGACTCTGGTTTTATCTGGCCTGAGCTTGCCAGGCTTTGCGCAGCCACAGACATCACAACAAGGTACGCTTCGTTTGCTGGCCGGTTCTGGCGATGCGCCTTCTGGCATTGCAGACGGGCCTGCATCGGTGGCGCGGTTCAATACCAATTTCTTGAAATTTGATGCCTTCATCGGTACCGCGATGAATGGCGAGGGCAAGCTGTTCGTGACCGACCCGGGCAATCACACGATACGCAAGATAGAAGCAGATGGCGCAGTCAGCACCCTGGCAGGCAAGGCAGAACAGCCGGGCAGCACAGATGGCAACATCGCCCAGGCGCGCTTCCGTTTGCCCAGCGGCATGGTCTTTGACAAGGCAGGCAATTTATATGTCGCTGATTCAGGCAATCACAGCATACGCAAGATCAGCCCGGATGGCATGGTCAGCACAGTCGCTGGCAAGGCGGGCGCACCCGGCACCGCCGATGGCCCAGCAGCAAAAGCACGTTTCAATACGCCCACCGATGTGAAGATCGATGCTGCTGGCAACCTGTATGTAGCCGACTATGAAAACCACAGCATACGCAAGATCACTCCCGATGGCATGGTCAGCACCTGGGCTGGTGTATCAGGCAAGGAAGGTAATGCAGAAGGCGCAGGCAGGCAAGCCCGTTTCCTCAGACCCAAGGCACTGGTATTTGACGCAGCAGGTAATCTGATCGTCAACGATGCAGGTGAAATGATCATACGCCGCATCACGCCAGCGGGCATTGTATCGACCTTGTCGGTAGGGCCAGAAAAATTTGATAAAAACAAGAATGATCAGGAAATAGAATATGGTGAGATTGATGGCATGGTTGCCGATGCGGATGGGAGTGTTTATGTTGCGGACCGCAGCAGCGGCAAAATCCGTCGAATTACTCCAACTGGAGATGTCATTTCTTTTGTCAAGAACAAGAAAAACGAACTCTATAGCGAACCCAGCGGACTGATACTCGCGCCGGACGGTGATATTTTTATTTGCCAGCGAGATGGCAACATACTCAAGATTAAAGACGGTGGCATGGTTGCATCCCTGTCAGGGCCGGTCTATCCCACAATTAGCCAGGATGGCCCCGCACTTGAGGCAAGATTCTCAAGCCCCTCAGCTATTACTGCAGACCACAATGGCAATCTGTATCTGACAGATTATCGCCATACCATACGCAAGATCAGCAGCTCAGGCGTGGTGAGCACCATCGCCGGCATGATTGATCAGCGGGGTAGCAGCGACGGCATTGGTACTGAAGCGCAATTCAATATACCGTCTGCATTGACGCTAGACAGCAAGGGTAATCTCTACGTCAGCGACCGGGAAAACCATAGCATACGTAAAATCGATGCTGCCGGAGTGGTGACGACATTTGCAGGCAAGGCAGGCAAAACGGGGAGTGTTGATGGGACGGGGCTTGCAGCTCGCTTCAACAGGCCCATCGGTTTGGCGATAGACAAGCACGACAATGTCTATGTTGCTGACAACGGCAATAAACAGATACGCAAGATCAGTCCGGCTGGCGTGGTCACTACGCTGATGGGCAAGCCCAATGGCAGCAACAAACCGCGCGATGGCGACAGAAAGACCGGAAACCTGGTTGATCCAATAGCATTGGCGATTGATCCAACTGGAAATCTTTATGTAACTGACCGCACATCAGTAAGAAAAATTACTCCGAATGGCAAACTAACTACGATTACTGAAAATAAATTCGCTGCCGGATTTATTGGGCCTCATAGCACTCAGGATATTTACAGGATGTCCTGGGGTATCGCCATGGACCATGCAGGCAATCTGCTGGTGAGCGACTACGACAACGACGTCATACGCAAAATCAGTCCCAAAGGAAAGATAACCACGATCGCAGGCGTAGATGGCTACCGGCGCATACAGACCGGCAGTTTGCCTGGCCGCCTCTATCGCCCCATGGGCATCACCACGGTGGACAAAAATAATTTCGCCATCATCAGTGGCGACAATGTGCTGATGATGACATTGTCTGAAAATCCCTGATTTCCATCCGCAAAAATATACAGATCAAACAAAACGGAATACAGATTACACATCTATATCACCACAAATGCCAAAGCCGTCAAGGGCAAACCACCAAGTCCGGTCAATATTCAAGAGAGCGAACCAGAGCAGCCTAAAGAGGGTGAAAGCAAACCAGCGTCCCCCATCCACATCTTGCGCGACAAATTATCGGATGCGAATCCCGGCAAGGGGGCAGGCACCACTCCTGACTCACCTCAGCTTGCGGCAGCCAAACCAGCACTAATCAATAAAGAAGACAGTGGCGGCTTACTGATGGGCGACAACACCCGCTCCAGCCGCATTGTCGCACTGGCAGAACCAGCATTGCGCCGCCCTGTACCAACCTGAGCCTTACCCCTCAGCTCAGCGACTAGCAACTATTTCTTACCAAAGAATTTTTCCCGCTGCCATTCAATCAGCACCGCTACCAGAAAAAATACCACGCTCACCAGCAGCAGCTTGAGCATGATATCCACATCAAACTGCTTGCTGCGATAGGAAGCCGCAGCAGCGATCAGGCCAGCCGCACAAAGTATGCGCATACCCTGGCGTTTGTAGGCAGCACGGCATAAGGATAAGAATTTGTTGTCTGTTTTGCTGCTCATGGAATCGTTGATGCAAATCACTAATGGACAAAGGACACTAAAGGAACGATTCTAACAGCGTATAGCTTGAAGGCGTATAGCTTGGAGATTAAAGGGTTTATGGGCGGAAGTACAAAGTGGCCAATGAGAACCTGGATTGTTTTTCATGCTTCTGCACAGATTAGCAAAATGGCTTCCAGGGGTTTTCTATCAATGCTTAATTTGCATTTGCTATACTCAATACCATCATCGAAGACCTTAAGAAAGAGCTCTGCATGTTTTTACCTTGGGAAAAATTGCCTGGATGGCTGTTGGGTCCACTGATGACATGCTTGGGTGGATACCTATTTTTGCATGCAGAGCCCTATTCATGGCGTCAATGGGAAGCCCTGGGTTTCGTGGTGATCGGAATTGTTATTTTTATATTCGGCGTGAAGAAACTATGCGCCGGGACAGACGAATATCACATCAATGAAACTTCGACTTCAGCACGAAAAAAAGCAATAGAAGAACGAGAGAAATTATCGGCACCCAATTTTGCCAATTACGATGCAATGCAACTAAAGCGAATTCTTGGCCGCATTGACGCAGATCGCTATCCTGAACGGGTAAAGGAAATACAAGCCAGATTAGATGCACTTGAGCAAAAGTGAGCCACTTATCGCAATTGCTGATATGTCCAATTAGCTGAATCGATTTATTTGGCAAATGAAAGGCTTCTGGTTTTTGAGATCAGGCTTGAGCACAAGCCCGGATTTGCACCTCACGCCCCCTCCCTCCACTGCTCGCCAAATTTGACATCCACCCGCGACAGCCCCACAATCAGCCCGCGCTGGCAAATTAGATGGAATTCTCTAGCAATAATGATATTTTTTCATTACGCGATGGTCTGATGCAGTCTGATGCAATGCAGCAAATTCCCGCTCTGACAATGCCAGCAAAACAGACTGAAAACAATATTTCTACTATGGTTGTCTGACTGCCGCGATTTTGCACAATTTTTGACCAAAAAATCAGATTGCGCTTGACGTTAAACAGGCTCCATAGTTAAATACGAAATCGATTGCGCAAACGATTGCGCGACAACTTTTTACCGAGAAAAAAGCATCATGAAGCCACGCATCACTGTAGTCGGCAGCGTCAATATGGATCTGGTTTTTCGCACGCCGCGCATGCCGGCCCTGGGCGAGACCCTGCATGGCCATGAATTTTGTCAGATTCCCGGTGGCAAAGGGGCCAATCAGGCCGTAGCCGCTGCCCGCCAGGGCGCGCAGGTCAGCTTTATCGGTGCAGTGGGTGATGATGGCTTTGGCAGTTTTTCGCATGATTGCCTGGCCGCCGAGGGCATGGACCTGACCCACCTGGCGCGAGTAGCCGGAGTTGCCACAGGTGTGGCTGGCATTTTGGTAGAAGATGGCGGCGACAATAGCATTGTCCTGGCAGCAGGTGCCAATGCAACTTTGACTCCGACTCAGGTTGAGGCAGCTACTGCCACCATAGCAGGCGCACAGTTACTGGTTTGCCAACTTGAAACGCCGCTTGCTACCGTCACCCGCGCGATAGAAATTGCCCGCGCCAAAGGTGTCAAAGTGATTTTGAACCCTGCCCCGGCGCAAGACCTGACAGATGCCTTGCTAGCCCAGGTCGATTACCTGATCCTGAATGAAACCGAAGCTTCGCAATTGAGTGGCGTGACGGTCGTTGATCAGGCCAGTGCCAAAGCAGCCTCGGAACAAATCTTGCAACGCGGTACAGGCACGGTCTTGCTGACCATGGGTGAGCATGGCGCCCTGATCACTGAGAGCACAGGCAGCCAGTTCATCCCGGCTGTCAAGGTCGATGTGGTCGATACCACCGCTGCTGGCGACACCTTTGTCGGTGCCTTTGCGGTGGGCCTGGCAAACGGCCTGAGCGTGATGGATGCCAGCCGTGAAGCGCAATACACTGCCGCACTGACTGTCACCAAGCTGGGTGCACAGACATCCATACCGCAACGCCAGCAAGTGCTGGACTTCATGGCGGTTGGCAAGGCTGCCTGATCAGGCAATAAATTGAGAATGATGACCAGGTTGCCGTCAAAAAATGGCACCAAAATTGGGCGTGGGCACTAAATCATGCCCCGCCATCAGTACCAACACTGTTTTTGATAAAATTTCGCCCGCGTGGCTGAAACGAAATGTCTGCACCATGTTAGGCTTGCACAGGCTTTCAAGACTGGCTTGATTTTTTTACAAAGCCCAGGCTGTGCCAGCAGAAAACATGGTTTTTAATTTGGGCGCTGCATGCTCTTTGTGAGCACAGCACAACGACATCTGATGAAGGAAATTTCATGAAACTCAAGCAAATCTGCCTGTCCCTGGCGACCCTGATGGCTGTCGGCGGCGCGGCCAGTGCTTATGCTGCAGACCTTAAATTTGCAGTGATCTATGACGCAGGCGGCAAGTTTGACAAGTCCTTCAACCAGTCAGCATCTGAAGGCGCAGAGCGTTTCAAGAAAGAAACCAAAATCCCTTATCTGGAAGTACAAGTCGCCAGTGACACCCAGACTGAACAGGTTTTACGCAATCTGGCCCGCAAGAATGTCGATTTGATCGCTGCCATCGGCTTTGGCCAGGCACAGGCGGTACAAAACATCGCCAAGGAATTCCCAAAAACCAAATTCGTTCTCATCGACGGTATTGCTACGGGTGACAATGTCAGCTCTGTGCTGTTCAAGGAACAGGAAGGTTCTTACCTGGTGGGCGTGGCAGCAGCGATTGCCAGCAAATCCAAAAAGGTAGGCTTTGTAGGCGGCATGGATATCCCACTGATACGCAACTTCGCCTGTGGCTATGCACAAGGTGCAAAAGCCACTGAACCCAAGATTGATGTCGTACAAAACATGGTCGGCACTACCACAGCAGCCTGGAATGATCCGGCCAAAGGTGGCGAGCTGGCACGCGCCCAGTTTGAACGCGGCGTCGATGTGATTTTTGCAGCAGCCGGTGGTAGCGGCATGGGCACTTTGCAAGCAGTAAAAGAAAAAGGCAAGCTGGGCATAGGCGTTGATTCCAACCAGAACTACATGCACCCAGGCAGCATGCTGACATCGATGGTCAAGCGTGTAGATCAGGCTATCTATGACAGCTTCATGCAGTTGAAAAACGGTAACTGGAAAAACGGTACCCAGTTCAAGGGTCTGAAAGAAGGCGGCGTGGATTGGGCGCTGGACAAGGATAACCGCAGCGTCGTCAGTGCTGACATGGAAAAACGTGTCAACGCAGCCAAGCAAGACATTATCAATGGCAAGGTCAAGGTCGCTGATTTCCGCGATGGCAATAAGTGTCCGGTCTGATCGTTTTTACAAAGTAGCAGCCATAAGTAGTAGCAATAAGTAGTAGCAATAAGCAGTAGCAATGTATGAAGGGCGCAGTATCTTTTCAGGTACTTTGCGCCCTGATTGATGTTTAGAGCCCAATCTGTCGCACATCGTATTTTAAAGAAACGCTAAAGTATGCAGCCAGCAGTCGAATTTCAACAGATCTCCAAACGTTTTGGTGCGGTGCAGGCCAATCGTGATGTGAGCTTTTCCATCGCGCCGGGTTCCATCCATGGCGTGATTGGTGAAAACGGCGCAGGCAAGTCCACGCTAATGAGCATACTGTATGGCTATTACCGCGCCGACAGCGGCAAGCTGCTCATCAATGGCGCAGAACAGCATATCCGCAACAGCCAGGAAGCGATCAACCTGGGCATAGGCATGGTGCATCAGCATTTCATGCTGGTCGAGAACATGACAGTGCTCGACAATGTCATGCTCGGCACAGAAGGCGGCTTTCGCCTGAAACCCAAGCGCCACGAAGTTGAAGCAAAATTGCGCGAAATTTGCCAGCGCTATTCTCTGGAAGTAGATCCGCTGGCGACGATACAGGATTTGTCTGTCGGTGTGCAGCAAAGGGTGGAAATCCTCAAGCAGATTTACCGCAGCGCCAATATCCTGATTCTTGACGAGCCTACTGCCGTATTGACGGTGCAAGAGACGGCCTCATTATTTGAAGTGCTGCGCTTGTTTAAAGAGCAGGGCAAGACCATCATCCTGATTACCCACAAACTGCAAGAAATACAGGAAATCACTGACCAGGTCACCGTCATGCGCGGCGGTACTGTCATCGGTTCGGTCGCAACCAAGGACACCACCACGGCACAAATGGCCGAGATGATGGTAGGCCGCCCTATAGTCACCCACCTGCCACGTGCTGCCTATGCGCCGGGCGAGACGGTGCTGGAGGTCAAGGACCTGAACCTGGTGAACTCGCAAAAAGTCAGCCTGTTGAAGAACGTCAGTTTCAATATCCGCGCGGGTGAAATCGTGGCGATTGCCGGTGTCTCTGGCAATGGCCAGAGTGAATTGCTGGAAATTTTAAGCGGCATGCGCCTGCCCACCAGTGGCAAGCTGCAAATGCAAGGCAAGGACCTGCCCTTTGCTGGCCGCAAGGATGCCGATGGCTTGCCAGCGACTTTCCGCGACCTGGGCATAGCCCATGTGCCAGAAGACCGCTTGCGCGATGCCGTCGTCAAAAATTTCCCGGTGATGATGAACAGCTTTCTGGGTTACCAGAAAAAACTGGGCAAGTCATTTGGCTTGCTCGATTACAAAAGCATTTTAAAAAATTGCACAGACTTGCTGGCCAAATTTGATGTGCGCCCGGCAGACCCGCATTTGCGTATCGCCCTGCTGTCTGGCGGTAACCAGCAAAAAGTGGTGATGGCGCGCGAGATTGCGGCCAATCCAAAACTGATGCTGGTAGGCCAGCCTACCCGTGGTGTGGATATAGGCACAATAGAAAGCCTGCATACCCGCCTGCTGGCGATGCGTGATGCTGGCATTGCGATTTTGCTGGTATCGGTAGAACTGGAAGAAGTACGCGCCCTGGCTGACCGCATCCTGGTGATTTCCAGTGGTGCCATCACCGGTGAATTGAAGGCAGAAGAATTTGATGCAACCGAGATAGGTTGCCTCATGGGTGGCATCCATACGCACTAAGCGCAGTAAATACTAAGCACTAAGTACAAAGCACTAAGCGAGTGCCAAGGATAATCCAGCCCTGGTAAGAATATTGCAAGAACAAGCAAATACAGACAAGCACAGACAAGCGACCAAACAAAGATGAATCAAGCCGACCTCCCACGCTGGGCCACCGCATTTGCCCTGCCGCTGTTAAACCTGTTCTCCGCCTTACTGGTCGCGGCGGGTGTGATTTATCTGCTCGGTGAAAGCCCGGTAGAATGCCTGGGCATCCTCATCAATGCTGCAGTGTTGAACCCTGAAGGTCTGGGTTACACCTTGTTTTATGCAGCGACTTTTATCTTCACTGGTTTGTCCGTGTCAGTGGCCATGCAAGCCGGCTTGTTCAATATCGGCAGTGAAGGCCAGATGTATCTCGGTGGCCTGGGCCTGACTCTGGTCTTGCTGTGGCTGGACTCATCCGTGCCGGGCTGGTTATTGATACCGCTGGCCATGCTGGGCAGTGCCGCCTTTGGCGCAGCCTGGGCTTTTTTGCCGGGTTATCTGCAAGCCAAACGCGGCAGCCATGTGGTCGTGACGACCATCATGTTCAACTTCATCGCTGCCTGCCTGATGAATTTTGTGATCATCAGCATCCTGGTACCCATGGGTGGGCAAAACACATCGAGCCGCATGTTTGCTGATGCCTCCTGGTTGCCCAAGCTGAATAGTATTTTGCCGGTGTTGGGTGAAACACCGTTGAACATCAGTTTCGTGCTGGCGCTGGTGGCGCTGGTGATTTATGGCGTCGTGGTCTGGCGTACGACCTGGGGTTATCAATTGCGCGCTACTGGCCTGAACCAGCATGCAGCGCACTATGCCGGTATTTCCATCAGCAAAACCATTATCATCACGATGATGGTCTCTGGTGCACTGGCGGGTTTGGCGGCGGTTAATTCCATCATGGGTTCTACCCATTATCTGCCGCTGAACTTCCCCGCTGGTGCGGGTTTTATCGGTATCGCGATTGCCCTGATGGGGCGACAGCATCCGGTAGGTATCCTGCTGTCATCCATATTATTTGGGGCGCTGATACAGGGTGGTTTTGATCTGTCACTGGAAAAAGCCAATATCCCGCCAGAGACGTTTATCTTTATCCAGGGTTTGATCATCCTGTTCTGCGGTGCCATGGAAAACCTGTATGCACCTGCCCTGTCTGCCCTGCTCAAGCGTAAGGAAAAATGATGTTTGATGATTTTCAATTTTCCAGCATCCTGGTATCGACCATACGCAATGCGCCGGTATTGATGTTTGCTGCGATGGCTGGCCTGTTTGCAGAACGCAGCGGCGTGGTCGATCTGGCACTGGAGGGCAAGATGCTGGCCGCCGCCTTTGTTTCTGCTGCTGTGGCTTTTGTGACCAAGAACCCCTGGCTGGGCATCATGGCTGGCGTGGGTATTTCTGCCGCCATCGCCCTGTTGCAAGGCTTTGTCAGCATCACGCAAAAGGGTAATCAACTGGTCGCCGGTATTGCCCTTAATATCGCACTCAGTGGTTTGACCTTTGTGGTTGCACAGTATTTTTTCCAGCAAGGTGGCCGCACGCCTGACCTGGGTGATGCGCGTTTGTTTGATATCGTGCTGCCAGGTTCAGCTGCTGTTGCCAACGTCCCTTTCCTGGGCTGGTTTTATACCAGGCTCATCGGTGGGCATAGTGTGCTGGTGTATCTGGCGTTTGCCCTGATCCCTGTCGTGCACTGGGTCTTGTACCACACCCGTTTTGGTCTGCGCCTGCGTGCCGTTGGTGAAAACCCGCATGCGGCAGATGCGGCGGGCATTAATGTGGAACGTACCCGCTTCATGGCCATGCTGTGCGCTGGCGTACTGTGCTCCTTTTCTGGTGCGTATTTGTCCATCGTACAAAGCGGCTTCTTCTTGCGCGACATGTCCGCCGGTAATGGCTACCTGGCCTTGACGGCGCTGGTGTTTGGTAACTGGCGGCCTTTGTACACTGCACTTGGTTGCCTGATGTTCGGCTTCTTCGCTGCCCTGCAAGTCCAGATCGAAGGCGTGGTCTTCCCTGGCATAGGCAAGGTACCGGGCTCCCTGATACAAATGATACCTTACGTCGTGACAGTAATCGTGTTGGCAGGCTTGATGGCAAAGTCCGTCGCCCCGAAAGCGATTGGTCAGCCGTTTGTGAAGTCACGGTAATTTTAAAAATATAAGACCTCTCAACACAGGGGCACAGAGAAAAGAGCCTAGGAGGTTGGCAGGTTTGTAGGTTGGGCTACGTTTCATCAGCCCAACACTCGGCGTTTCAATAACGTATTCGTCGATTGTAGGCTAAGTGTTGGGCTGATGAGACGTAGCCCAACCTACGCAATTACAACCTACACGGCTTTTCCTCATGCTTTTCTCTGTGTCTCCGTGCCTCTGTGGTGAGCTTTTCGGTCTAAGATTTTAAAACATAATTTCGACCTCCTTGAACCGGGTCAACTGCAACAATTCACATCGCGACTGGGTTCTGCCCAATGGCCAGCCGGTGTAATTTTGGAGAGCATACACATGTCAACAACAGCAAAACATAAAGTCATTTTTGATACGGATCCAGGCGTCGATGATGCAATGGCCTTGTATTTCGCGCTGGCACATCCTGATATCGATGTGGTTGGTATCACGACTACGTTTGGTAATGTCCATGTTGAGCAAGCCACCATCAATGCGCTGTACTTGACGCGCATCGCTGGCCGCAATATCCCTGTCGCGCAAGGTGTACCCGTACCTTTCGCCAAAGCACCTGGCATGCCGCCAGATTTCATCCACGGTGCTGATGGTTTGGGTAACCTGAACAGCCGTATTGAAGTCGGTGGCAAGGCAGAAGTAGAAAGCGCGGCAGAATTCATCGTCAAGATGGCACGCCAGCATCCGGGTGAAATCACCCTGGTCGCGGTTGGCCCACTGGGCAACCTGGGTCTGGCACTGAAGATGGAACCACAACTGCCAAAACTGCTGAAGCAAGTCGTGCTGATGGCTGGTACGGTTGATGAACCAGGCAACGTGTCACCAGTGGCAGAAGCGAATGTCTGGAATGACCCTGACGCAGCTGATCTGGTCTTCACCGCAGGCTGGGATTTGACCATGGTGGGTCTGGACGTGACGCACCGTGTGGTCTTGCCTTCGACCTTCTTTGCTGCCCTGGCAGAAAAACACAAGCACGTGGCGATGGATACCCTGTCGCATGCAGTCAACTTCTACGCCAACTTCTACCAGAGCATACGCCCAGACCTGGGCCACGCCTGCTATGGCCATGATGTACTGGCATTTGTCTGGCTGGTGGCACCGCAGATTTTCGAAACCAACTCTGGCCGCGTACGCGTTGCCAAAGAAGGCATAGGCAATGGCCAGACCATGATGGCAAAACTGCCCATCCCTTATCCACAGGCAGGTTGGGAAGCCAGCAAACCAGAAACACGCGTTTGCATGAAGGTCGATGCAGAGGCATGCAAACAATTGATCGATACCACCCTGGCATCCAACTGGCTGCAAGCTCCATTGTCGAAATAAGGAGGCGATCATGTTTATCGAACCAGTTGATTATCGCGCACCCGATGCTGCGAAAAAATTCACAGAAAGCCTGCACCGCACCGGCTTTGGTGTATTGACCAATCACCCGCTGTCGCAAAGCACGCTGGAAACCATTTACAAGGAATGGTATGAGTTTTTCCAGACCGATGCGAAGAACAAGTATGACTTTGATGCCGAGAAAATGGATGGCTATTTTTCGCCAAAAATTTCTGAGACAGCCAAGGGCCAGACCAAGCGTGACCTGAAAGAGTTTTATCATATCTACCCTACCGGCCGTTATCCGTCTGAAGTGTCGGATGCTGCGCGCAAGTATTATGACGATGGTGCCAAGCTGGCAGCAGAGTTATTGCAATGGGTAGAAGATCATTCTCCTGCTGACGTCAAGGCCAAGTATTCCATGCCCCTGTCAGACATGATCACCGACAGCGACCTGACCCTGCTGCGCGTTTTGCATTACCCACCACTGCGTGGCGATGAAGAGCCAGACGCAGTGCGCGCCGCTGCCCATGGCGACATCAACCTGCTGACCTTGCTGCCTGCAGCAACCCAGGCTGGTTTGCAAGTGCAAGGCAAGGACGATGCATGGCATGACGTACCCTGCGACTTTGGCATGCTGATCGTGAACATTGGCGACATGCTGGATGAAGCCTCGGCAGGTTACTATCCATCGACTATCCACCGCGTGTTGAACCCTACCGGTGAAGAAGCGAAAAAATCCCGCATCTCGCTGCCATTGTTCCTGCATCCACGTGCAGATGTAGTGTTGTCCGAGCGTCATACTTCGGGCAGTTATCTGCAAGAACGTTTGCGTGAGCTGGGTGTGAAGAAGTAAGGTTTTTGTAGTTCGGTTTTGCAAAGCAATCTGCAAATGAAAAGCCCGTCACAGGAAACTGTTGCGGGCTTTTTATCTTGTTATATCCCTTGACCTTCTTTGACGTACTGCTCAATGCACGACAATACACCTTCAGCAATTAGCCTCCCAGTCGTCATGCCAGACTCGATCTGGCATCCAGTGTCGTTAAGCAGTCTCGCTTGTGTCATCCGTGCGCGCAGAAAAGCTGTGATTTTGCAGACCGCCTGTGAACAGCTGCATGAGTATGCAAACAACGCCGCTGGATGCCGGATCAAGTCCGGCATGACGGGTTTGAGGATTCGCGTTTAATTTTTGTAAACGTAATCAGAGGGAAGCACTGCATTTAATATGCTCAGGGCTGCAGTATTTTGTAGGGTGCGCCGTGCGCACCGTTTGAAAACCACATCAGGAAATCAGGAAACCAGTAAGCGCAGTAAACTAGCTGGTGCGCACGGCGCACCCTACCAGATATACCAGGGTTCAGCTCAAGCAGCTTTCTGAGTCGATGCTGTCGCTGGTTTTGCCAGCGTCACCGTATCGCCTGAGGGTATGCCATCCGATTTCCAGCGAGCAAATTCTGTCCGTATGGCTTCCAGGGTTTGTTTGCTGATGTCTGGCAAAGTGCCGCCCAGTATGTCTGATGCCTCTTTAAAACCCTGCTCAACCGCTTTAGTAATTTTATCGAGCTTGGCCGGGTCATCGCCGATGGCAGCCTTGGCAAAACTGAGTATGCGTTCGGCAGTTTTTTGTACGCTGAACTCGCCACCGTCAGCCACGGCGGCCTGCGCTGCCTTGATGGCTTCCGGACTGGCCGAGATTTTTTGCTGGCCACTGACCACCTTGGACAATTCCAGCCCCTGTTGCTCTACCAGTGGTTTGATCAGGTTAATGATGTCCTGCGCCTTGCGGTTGGATTCTTCCAGCAGGGCTTGCAGGTCAGGTGCGGCTGTTTTATTCAGGCGCGGGTCAGAATACACCACCGTATCATTCTTGCTGGCATCCAGATTAACACTGGTGCTGTCAGATGTGGTGGTGGCATTCGTGTCTGCCGTTTGCTCGTCCGTCTTGGGCGCTTTGGTTTGCGCAGTCTGGTAAGTGCGCACGTAAAGATCTTGCCTGGATATGCCTATACTCATCGTATTACTCCATGATAATAGTGATAGATGTTTAGCCCTGTACTATCGTTATGGAGCATGGAAGGCGAAATTGCAATGGCAAAATCAGATGATTATTACCGCCATTAAATATTTTGCATAATAATTATGCATTGAAATATCATGCCGCCTCGTCGGTCACTGCGTCAAACATGATGCGGTTTCTGCCAGCATGTTTTGCTGCATAAAGTAGCTGATCAGCACGGGTGCGCACCATGTCCGGGGTCACATCTCCACCCTGATATTCTGTAATGCCTATGCTGGCAGTGACATAAATATCAATACCTGCCACGGTGACCGGGCTTTTTTCGAGGCGCAGACGCAGTCTTTCCATGGCGGCAGCGGCATCCATGGCATCAGACTCCGGGAAGAGTACGGCAAACTCATCCCCACCAAGGCGGGCGGCCTTGTCTATGCCGCGGGTATTGGCTTGCATCAGACTGGCAAAGTGAGCGATTACTTCATCGCCGGCCTGGTGCCCGTATATGTCATTGACCTTTTTAAAGTGATCAATATCCAGCAAGGCCAGGGCATAAGGTCGTTTTATGCGCTTGGCGCGTTGATGTTCTTCTGCCAGCATGGGTAAAAAGGTGGCGCGATTAATCAGTTTGGTCAGCTCATCCACTTCTGCGGCTTTTTGCCATTCTTGCCTGGCAGCCTCTATTGTCAGCAATTGACGGTTATGCAAGGCGACCGCCAGTATCGTAAAAGTGGTCGTGCACACAAAGCACACCAGCATGAAATTCGCCTCGACCAGATTGCTGCTTTGGAAAGGGCCTAACTGTTGTCCGGTAATAGCGATAATGGCAACCATGCTGGCAGTCAACGCCAGCGTCATGAGCTTGAGGCTGACATAAAAAGCCAGCAGCAAAAGCACGGGCAAAACGAAATAGATAAACCCCGGGTGCCCGCGAAACGCCAGGTATAGCAGCACCCCTACACCAAGTCCGGTCAGTACCAGCCGCTGCACTTCATTACTGTGCAACTGATGATCGTCACGCCAGGCCTGGTAGAGTGGATAAATCAGCAAGATACCCAGGCTATCGGCCAGCACCAGCATGCGAAAGAAGTTACCCGCCTCATCCCAATGAATGTAGCCGCCCACAGACAAATTCAGGCTCAGGATGAGGCTGCTGAGCATGGTCGGTATCAGACAGACTTTGATGCCGAAATGCAACAAATCAGTAGATTGACGCAAACCTTGCGGCAAGGACAAACGCATCATGAGCATGGCAACAATGCCCGCCAGACCGTCAGCCATGGCAGAGATCAGTGTATATAGCGCAGGAGAATTCTTGTGCGCCTCGACCATGCCGGGATAATTTGCCAGGAAGCTGGCCATCAGAATGAAAGGGAAAGCCAGCAAACCATGGCGCATGCCCATCACCATGCCTATGCCAGACGCCAGCCACAGCAAAGTGATATTGCTGGGTTTGAGGGCAAACAATTGCATGCCCGTGCGTGCTGCCAGATAGTAGAGGCCGGCTGCACAGATGAGGAAGGCGATTTCCTGCAGTTTTTTTCTAAAGGGAGAATGCGTTTGTCCATCCTGCCCGACCTGGCCGGGAGCGGAGGATTTAAGCGGATTCACCATATTTGACATGGTTTGATAATACAATGTCGCCTATACCAACGAAAGACGAACATGTTTAACAAAAGTGAACTATTGCAAGCTGCCAATACAGCCCGTGAATCCGCTTATGCGCCTTACTCCAAATTCAAGGTCGGCGCTGCTGTTCTGACCAAGGATGGCAAGACTTTCCATGGCTGCAATGTAGAAAACGCCTCTTATGGTTTGTGCAATTGTGCTGAGCGCACTGCCCTGTTTTCTGCCATTGCTGCCGGCTACCGTCCTGGCGACTTTGCTGCCATCGCCGTGACTGGTGATACCGAAGGCCCGATCGCCCCTTGCGGCGCGTGCCGCCAGGTCATCATCGAACTGGGTGGGCCAGAATTGCCTGTGCTGCTGACCAACCTCAAAGGTGATCTCAAGACCACCACGGCAGGTGATCAGTTGCCGGATGCGTTTTACCTGAAGCCAGAATAATCTTCCAAGGTCCCGCACAAATCAATTGTGCGGGATTATCCACATCTCTATCATCTCCTGCATGAGCAAATCCATACTGATCATCGAAGATGAAGTCAGCATCGCTGACACTCTGGCCTATGCCTTAAAGACTGACGGCTTTATCCCGCAACACCTGAGCCTGGGCCAGCAAGCGCTGGAACTCTTGCGCACAACGACCGCGCCTCCCGCACTGATCGTGCTCGACATTGGTTTGCCCGACATCAGCGGCTTTGATGTCTGCCGCCAGTTACGCCAGTTCTCGGATACACCCATGCTGTTTTTGACGGCACGCAATGATGAAATAGACCGCATCGTTGGCCTCGAAATCGGGGCTGACGATTATGTCAGCAAACCCTTTTCACCACGCGAAGTGGTGGCCCGCATACGTGCAATTTTGCGACGCCAGCAAGGCAAGGTGCAAACTGCAGCAGATGCCACCGTGCCGCGTTTTGAATTGAAGCCGCAAGAAGCGCGCATACTCGCCCATGGTCAGGCATTGAACCTGACGCGTTATGAATACCTGTTGCTTAAAACGCTGATGGAAAGCCCTGGTCATTTATTTTTCCGTGCACAGCTCATGGAAATCGTCTGGACCAACGCACCCGATACGCTGGACCGCACCGTCGATGCCCACGTCAAATGCCTGCGTGCCAAACTGCGCCAGGCAAGACTCACCAGCACAGGCGCAACTGATGATGCCGAAGCCACAGATGAGGGCATCATCACCCACCGCGGCATGGGCTATAGCTGGTCACCTGCATGAAGATAGGCCTGCGCATACTGCTGGGTTATTTTTTAATACTGGGTTTAAGCGCCTGGCTGATCCTGAATGTAGTCGTCGAAGAAATCAAACCCGGTGTGCGCGCCACGCTGGAAGACACCCTCATCGACACAGCCCAAATGCTGGCCACCCTGGTGGCCGACGATGTGGCAGCAGGCAAGGTCGCTGACAGTGATTTGATGAAGCGCCTGCAAAACTATGCCCAGCGCAGCATTGATGCCAACATCAGCGGCATACGCAAGACCAGTCTTGACTACCGCATCTACATCACCGACATCAAAGGCATCGTCATCTTTGACAGCGATGGCAAGGACGTGGGTCAGGACTACTCACGCTGGAATGATGTCAACCGCACCCTGCAAGGCAAATACGGTGCCCGCAGCACCCGTAGCAAATCGGAAGACGAAGGCAGCAGCGTCATGCATGTGGCAGCGCCCGTCCTCGACCATGGCCGCATCATCGGTTCGCTGACGGTCGCCAAACCCATCTCCACCATCAATCCTTTTATCTGGCGCAGCCAGCGCAAGATACTACAGCGCAGTGCCTGGTTGTGGCTGAGTTCTCTGTTGATAGGCCTGGGGTTTTCATGGTGGCTGAACCGCACTTTGCGCAAGCTGCAAACTTATGCGACCAGCGTAGAGAATGGCGAGAAAGCCAGTTTGCCTGAACTGGGCAATAATGAAATCGGCAGCCTGGGCCGCGCCCTCGAAGCCATGCGCGACAAGCTCGAAGGCAAGCAATATGTAGAACAACTCATGCACACCATGGCGCATGAGTTGAAGAGCCCCATCGCTTCTATCCAAGGCTCAGCCGAACTTATGCGTGAAGACATGCCCGCCGCTGACAGGCAGCATTTCCTCAACAACATCCTCGAACAAAATTCCCGCCAGCGTCAGCTTATCGATAAATTGCTGGCCCTGGTCAAGCTGGAAAAACAGCAAAGCCTGGACCACGTACAAGTCGTCAACATCCCGCGCCTTTCGGCACTGGTGACTGAAGATGCGCAACCCGGATTATTAGCCAAGTCCCTGCAACTGCAGCAAGACATGGACTCCGCCATCACCAGCATCAATGGTGATGAATTATTGTTGCGCCAGGCGCTGGGCAATCTGCTCGACAATGCGATTGCCTTTGCCCCTGCAGGCAGCAGTATCAGCCTGCAAACCCGTCTCATCAATAACCCCGATGGCACATCATCACTGCAAATCAGTATCAGCGACCAGGGGCCAGGCATACCAGATTACGCCCTCGATAAAATCTTTGACCGCTTCTACTCCCTGCCCCGCCCACATGCAGCCAAAAGCACGGGACTGGGTTTGCCATTTGTGCGGGAAGTAGCGTTGCTGCATGGGGGGAGTATTAGCGTGAGCAATCAAGTTGATGGTGGCGTAGTGGCGAGGTTTTGTTTGAGTGTGTAGTTTAAGTTTTGCCTCATCCAGCTCAGCAGTCTAGTACAGATTAAAAATTTGATATATCTATGCTATGCATCTCGTAGGTTGGGCTACGGTTCACCAGCCCAACACTCGGACTAAACAAACGTATGCGTTATTTAAACGCCCAGTGTTGGGCTGATAAGGCGTAGCCCAACCTACAGAACACCGAGGTACGGCCTAACCTACGATACTGGCGTTACTCCTTCCCCTTCAAGTGGAAGGCGGGGATGGGGATGGGTTTCTGTAGCAAATTCATTTGCTGCCAATCGACTGAAACCCATCCCCACCCTACCCCTCCCCTTGAAAGGGAGGAAATTTAAAAGTTCATAGCTGTAATTTCCCTACTTCACACAAACCACATCATCCCCGCACATTCCTTTTTTACATTACAAGCTTCGCCATTACCGGAGCCTGTCATGCAAAGAAGTCTGTTATTCAAAATCGCCATCGTCGGCCTGCTGGCCATTTTGCTGTATGTGCCACTGGGCATGATACAGGCCACGATCTGGGAGCGTATGCATTATCGCGAAGAGGCGGTGCGCAGTATCACGGCGGATTCTGTCAGTGAGCAGGTTATCGTTGGCCCAGTGCTGGTCGTGCCTTATACCGAAACCTGGGAAGATGAGAGCTTTGATGCGACGCTCAATAGAACCACGCGCCGCCAGTTATCTGCCAATAAAAAACATTACATCTACCCGAATGAAATGCAGGTCACAGGTAATATCGATACTGACCAGCGCTATCGCGGTATCCATAAAGTACTGGTGTATACCGGGCATCATAAAATAACAGGCGACTTCATGCTGCCTGAATTGTCGAACATGGTGCAGAAGGATAATCCCAAAGCCATCATCACCCTGACAGAAAAGCCCTATATTGCCATGGGACTCAGTGATACCCGTGGTCTGAGAAATTTCCCTAAATTAATGTGGGATGAGCAAAGCATAGAGTTCAAGCAAGGCAGCAAGCTCAGTTCTTTCCAGCGCGGCATCCATGCGGGGTTGGATGGTGTCAACCTGGCTAGCGCAAAACAAGTCAAATTCAAGATAGACCTGGATGTGGATGGCATAGAAAAACTGAGCTTTGCACCACTGGCAAAAAATAACCAGGTGACACTGACTTCGAACTGGCCACATGTGCAGTATGGTGGTCGCTTCTTGCCATCACCCAAAGGCAGGATTAATACAGACAAGAATGTCAGTGCCAACTGGAATATCTCTTCCTTGTCCAGCAATGCACAGCAACAAATGACGCGTCTCGAAAACGCCGGGAACGCAGTCAAAGTAGCAAGTGGTACAAGCCTGAATGATGATGGCAGCCCCACTTCATCTGCTTCGCCTATCGATATCTTCAGTGTCTCTTACATCGAACCTGTCAACATCTATACGCAGGCTGACCGCGCCGTCAAATATGGCCTGATGTTTGTCGCCCTGACCTTTGCCGCCTTCTTTTTGTTCGAGGTCTTGAAACAACTGCCTATCCACCCTGTGCAATACACCCTGGTGGGTCTGGCGCTGGTGATTTTCTTCTTGCTGCTGGTCAGCCTGTCAGAAAAAATCAGCTTCGTGCTGGCCTACCTGACAGCCAGTGCAGCCTGTATTTTGCTCATCGGTATTTACCTGGCCAATGTGCTGCATAACTGGAAGCGCGGCCTGGGTTTTGGCGTGGCGTTGACGGTCTTGTACGGCATCCTGTTTGGTCTGCTGAGTTCAGAAAACAATGCCATGATGATGGGTAGCCTGCTGCTGTTTGCTGTCTTGTCCGGCATCATGCTGGCGACGCGCAAGGTCGATTGGTACAATCTCGGCAAGCCTGCTACAGACACAGCGTTTGATCATGCCTGATCAGTAAATCAGCTGGATAAGTATACTATCCAGAAATAGTCAGACATAACCCGAAATGAGCCGAAAAAATCAGAACCTTGTCAGTTGCAAATTTGCAGGCAAGGTTCTGGTTTTTTTATGCATGATCTATCGTCAACCCCGCATTGATCTCTGTCAGATTGCGCACCAGGGTTTCTGAATAATGCAGGCCTGCGCCTGAAGTGGCATAAACAAGCCTGAGCAGGATGAAGTACTCGCCATCGCAATAGTCGGCAACAGCAGGTAATTTGTATTTGACCTGCTCCAGAAAATCCAGCAGTTGCGCTTCTTCTGCCAGCCATGCAGGCAAGTTTGTTTCTGATTCGCTGGCACATTCCAGCAGGCCGGTACACCATTGCCTGGCCCCGCCATTGCTGTCTGGTTGTGCTGGCCCTGCCAGATGAATCGTCACCTGTGCATCTTCGCCCCAGCGCTTGAGTGTCTTGCTGTTGTTACTGATGCGCGAGACTGCCCCATCAAGCCCCTTGTTATCCGCCGCCAGGGCAAAGCTGTCGGCATCAAATTCTTCTCCTCCTACTTCAACATAAAAGCGCAGTAATTTCATTCTTGCCTCCGTGTTCAGGATTTGAAATGCAGTTCAACCGTATTCACCAGGCCTGGTACAAGCAGCCAGACCATAGCATTCTAGTCTGAATTGAAATTTTTGCAATTTCAATCCGCACTGGCTGGCGGCCTTCTTGCCTGGCAGGATTAAAAACGCAGATCTTCAGTCTTGATCAGACTGGCAAACAGACCATTCAGGGTCGCATTATGGTGGGCGATGATGGTGCTGGCAGGTAGCAACTCAGTGTCATTGCAGCTATGCGCATCTTCTACCAGTATCACCTTGAAACCCAGTTCACTGGCAGCACGGCAATTGCTGTCTATGCAGTACTGGGTTTTAAGTCCGCAAATGATCAGTTCCTGTATGCGCTTTGCGCGCAATTGTTGCAATAGATCCGTCCCTGCAAAGCAACTGGGCCGGGTCTTTTCAAATACGGTATCGCCTTCCAAATCGATACCCAACTCAGGCATGAATTGCCAGTTGGCACTGCCAGCTTCTATCGGCGAGCCCTGCGGACCAGTGTGGCGCACGGCAAATACCGGCACACTGGCGGCGTGTGCCTTGTCCAGCACCTGCTCTGTTGCATGGATAATGCGCCCACCATGGAACAGGCCTACCTGCATATCTATGACCAGCACGGCCGGGTTTGCATATGATTGTTGCACCATCTTTCAGACTCCTTTGCGCATTTCTGCATGGATAAATTGCCCGCGTACAGGCAAGAAAAAACCCCGCTCATCGCTGGCGGGGTTTGCTATTTCAGGCAGTTTTCACTACCTGTGATGACGCTATCAAGCCGGACGCCAGCCTACCCCGCTACTACCCGTGGTAGTCGTGGCGGTGATAGAAACTGTCGTGGTGGTCAATTGAAATGTCATGCGAACGAGTGTAGTTTTTACAAAAGCAATAGTCAAGTACAGCAAATCATTTCTTCAGGAACTGCGGATAGGCATTGATCTTTGCCTGCAGGCGCTGTGCCAGGCCAAAATCGGCAGTCAGCAATTCATCATGAATAAGCTGTGCCTCATCACGATACGCGAGTATCTTTTCATTGCTCCAGTAATGCGGCGGGTGATACAGATTGGTGATGCGGTCAGCCATCTTGACCATCCATATCTCTGCCGGTTGCTGGCGTATGCGGTCCAGGCTGTCGCGCATTTGCTCTGCCTTGGTCGGCAATGCGGTATTCTTTGACAGGGCTTGCACACCGTCCGCCACGGCCTGGCCAAATTCCTGCTGCAATAATTCATAGCTGGCGCTGGTGTCTTCTATGGTGTCATGCAACAAGGCACATTGCACGGCAAGCGCGCCATCGGCAGTAGTATTGGCTTGCAATGCCCACATCACTTCCATCGCCACGCTGGCGATATGGTTGATGTACTCAATACGTTCACCTTCGGCCTTGCCACCATAAGTTTGCCCGCTATGCTGGCGCGATGAAAACGACCAGGCTTTTTCGTAAATGTCCGGGGTCCATGTATTCATTTTTTTCCTTTCATGGCTACAACGCTTGATCAGGATGTAGCTGCAAGCTGCATGGGGGTAGAAGTGAGCTTCACAGGTTCAGAAAATCTTACCTGACAACAGTTCTGGATTTAAGCCACGGAATGGGCTAAGGAAGAGTGAACCAGCCCGGTATGATTCCGTGCTGCCAGACGTATTTTACTACGATCCTGAGATTGAAAAATTGCAGGATGACAAAATCCCACATAAAAAATACCACCCTGTGGCAAACATGCCGCTTGCTGCAAATTTAATCAGAAATTAGGCTAGGCAAGCAAGCAAACGCTCACTAGAATGGCCGACCTTTCCAGTTAAGCCAGGAAATTGAATCAACGCAAAGGAGATTCCATCAATGGAAGACTATAGTGGCAGCTATCTCAAGTGTAGCGGGTGTTTTTACATGGTTGGCTTTCAAGATTTCAATTGCTCTCACACATACACTCGCAACACGACCAATCAGCAAGCATTTTCACAGGCAAACTATCCTAGATGTGACATCACAGGTCTGCCCCACTATTGCGATCCAAGCACAATGGTGATGCTCACCTCACCTTGCTGGTGCCTGCACTGCAACAGACCAACTTTAATTGAACGCATACCGGACATAAGCCAATACATGAAAGCTGCCGCCTTGCGCAGATTACCGGAGCAAGAGAGACATAACGCTGCAAGTGACTACCTGCTTTATCTTGAGGATGAAAATTTCCTTGAGCACTATCAATGGCGCATGACACGCACAGCACCATCAAAATGTCTGCGTTGCGGTAATAGTGCCTATATATTGATTGATGAAAACCAACGCGATACAGGCATAACACATGAGTACTGCTGGAATAGTCCCATTGAATGCATGTATCCACCAATCGGATCTGCAATGTATCGGGCACAAATCAGTTGTTATCACGCTTTAAATGGCGAACTGAACTGGCTGCACTTGTCTGAAAGAGCAGTCATTTCCTGCATGACTGATGACCCGTGCAAAACTGATTTGCGTGCAGCAGCATACGCTATCGTACGCTACAAGGAAAAAGAGTCCTTTGACATTCTTGAGGTACTCACAAAAGAAAAAAGAACCCCTGCCATGACCGCGCTGGGTACTCTTTACCTGTTCGGCATTGGGGTTGAGGCTGATGGTGAGCTGGCTATCCATTATCTCAGCAAGGCACTTGAGGCGGGAGATGGTCTGGCCGCGATGAACCTGAGCAGGATGTACTGGGCAGGCATGGCGGGTATCAAGGCTGATGATGAAAAGATGAAATCTTACCTGCATACGGCGAGGGAAATGGGAATATATATCCGTTAGCTGCTGCCCATCTTGTATAGCTTCATGGGAATTGGAGGGCAATGACACTGCAGGGTAAAAAAGTGTCAACACCAAGATCAATCCACAAATATTGAAGGAGCATCTGTCTATGGAAGACTATTTTTATAGTTACTTAACGTGCACTGGATGCGGTAAGAACTTTCACTTTGACGCTCCAAGGCATAGCCATGTGTACACTCGCAATACGACTAATCAAAGTGCTTTTGCAAAGGAAAATATTCCCATCTGTGAATACATCGGTCTCCCGCGCTATAGCGATTCGAACGCCTTGGCCTTGCTTGTATCCCCCTGCTGGTGCCTGCATTGCAATACCGCGAGCTTTGTTGAGCGTGTTCCCAGCATAGAGCAGTACATGAAAGCCGCAGCCTTACGCAAACTACCGGAAGAACTCAGACCCAGAGACATCCATGACAGACTGCTCAATTTATACGACGAAGGTTTTGCCGCCCATTATCAATGGCGCATGTCCCGTACAGCGCCGCCAAAGTGCCTCAATTGCGGCCATAGCGCTTATATACTCATTGACGAAAACAAGCGTGAAACTGGCATTACACATGAAGACTGCTGGAATAGCCCGATTGAACTCCAGTACCCACCTATTGGTTCAGGGCTATATGGTCGTGAAATAACTTGCTATCACGCCTTATCAGGTGAAGTGAACTGGATACACATATATGAAAGCGCAGCTTTTTCCTGCATGATCGATCACCCATGCCAGGCCGATTTACGTGAAGCCGCCTATGCGATCATCAGGAAAAATTTTGCGACCGCTCTGGACATCTTGCAGACTCTTGCCAGGGATGGTATCAGCGCGGCCACAACCGGCTTGGGGGCACTTTACCAAACTGGCATGGGTATCGAGCCAGATGGCAGCACGGCTCTCCATTACCTGAGCAAAGCACTGGAAGCAGGAGATGGAGTTGCCGCAGCCAATCTGGCCATGCTATATCGTTTTGGTTCGGCTGGCATCGATAAGGACGAACAAACGTCATGGTCATATGCCCGCACCGCCAGAAAAATGGGGATATTCTTATGTTAGTTTTTGGCAGCCGATAAGCAACTCCATACGCTCACATCGCCACCCACCTGGTACGGCGCCTGCGGTCGCGGAACATGTGTATCGCGGAATGTACCATGCCTTCGGGGCTGCCGCTTTCCTGATATTGCTGGCGCAGGTATTGGGCATCGTTGCCGGTGCGGGCCACTTCACTCAGGTGTGTCAGTGCGGCTTGTGCATCGAGGGTTTCTGCTTGGGGTTTGAGCCTGTTCAAGGTGGCGAGTATGTCTTCGCGCAAGATGCTGTTTTGATAGGTCTTGGGATGCACGGTGACACCCTCAAAGCCAAAACGGCAGGCCTGGAAGCGGTTGTAGTTATAGACGAGATAGTCGTCTTCTTCTGGCGCAGCTTCGCGCCTTTCCAGCAGATAAGAACACAGGACTTGCAGATAGGCGGCCAGGGCGGCGGCTCTTTCCACATTCAGAGGGGTATCGCAGACGCGCAGTTCTATGGTGCCGTACTCTGGCTTGGGGCGTATGTCCCAGTAAAAATCCTTCATGCTTTTGACGACGCCGGTTTTTTCCATCTTGCTGAAATAGCCGTTGGCAAATTCATCCCAATTAAGCAGGAAAGGAGCGCGGCCTGACAAGGGGAAAGCGTACACAGAATTGAGACGGGCAGAATTGAACAGCGTATCACCGCCCTGCACATAAGGTGAAGAAGCAGACAGCGCAATGAAATGCGGCACATAACGGTTCAGCGCATGCAGCAGGAACAGGGCATCATCACCGGAGGTGCAGCCTATGTGTACATGCTGACCAAAGATGGTGAACTGCTTGGCCAGGTAACCATACAGTGCCGACACTTCGGCAAAGCGTGGCTTGGAAAATATTTTGCGGTCTGTCCATTTCTGGAAAGGATGGGTGCCACCACCACATATACCGATGTTGAGGATATCGGCAGCGCGCACGAGGGTGTCGCGGATCTCGGTCAGTTGGCCCAATACACCGGTATATCTGGTTTGCACGTCGGTGCAGATTTCTATCATGCTCTGGGTGATCTCTGGAGTGACGTTGCCGGGAAAAGGCTTCTTCGCCAGCAGGTGCAAGAGATCGGGGCTGGCAGCAGTCAGATCAAAGTCAGACAGGTTCACCAGTTGCAACTCAAGTTCTACGCCCATGGAGAGAGCGTCAGACTGCATGAATTCTCCGAGTGGCATCTTATTGCTCCATTTCTTCTGGTGTTTCTTTTGCGGCAAACAGGGCCAGGTGGGTCAGGATGGGGCCTGCAATTTCCAGTATCAGGGTCATCGCGACCAGGGCATACCATTCATTCGTCATGGTCATGCCCAGCTTGTTAGGCTGCTCAAGATTAAGGATCAGAAAGACAGACACCGGTGCCAGCCCCAGGCCGCTGAGCATGCCCTTGCGCATGGAGATGCCGCTGACTGGTGCCAGCAAAGTAGTCACAATGATCTTGCTGCCCAGGCGCATGACCAGCAACAGGCTGCCCAGCATGACACCAGCCAGCACCTGTGAAAACGCCAGCGTCGATGCGGCAAACACAAACAGCACTACCGCCAGCAATTCACCAAGTACCCCAAAGTTTCTTTGTGTACGGCCCAGGCTGATGCGCCTGTGTCTTGCCACCAGGCCAAAACTCAGGGTCGCGAGTATCGGTGACAAGCCAGTCGCATGGGTCAGCGCCACCAGCACGATGACAGCAAAGGCAAAACCGAGAGTGCTGTCCTGCGTCTGCCTGCCGCGCCAGCGCAATATAGTGGGCAGCAAGATACCGAATACCGTCCCCGCCAGCACGGATGCACAAGCCACCAGCATCACCTGCAAGCTCTGGGCCGAGGCTTTGAGAATATCGCCCGGTGCCTGCATGACCCCATATACCAGGATGAGTTTGAAGGCAAAAACTGCCAGCACAGAATTGATCGCCGTCAGGTGCAGGATGCGTTCACTGACCTGACCAGAACTGCGTTGCTCGTTAATCACGCGCAGTACGGCAGCGGGTGAAGACGACATCGCCAGTGCCGCCAGTAACAGCGACATCAGTTGCGTGCTGCCATACCATAGGGCGACACAATACACGGTAGCAAAGGTGGCTGCGGCTTCCAGCAAACCTGTCACGGCCACCCAGGGATTAAGGCGCAGCCAGTGCAGGTTGATGCGGTAGGCAAACTCAAACAGCATCAAACCAAAGGCGATATTGGCGAGCAGCACCAGGCTGTGGTTATCGAGTGGTGACAGGTAATCCGGGAACAGGTTCACCAGCACAAAACCGGTCAGTGCATAGACACTGATGCGTGGCAGATGCAAGACACGATTGAGAATGTCCCCCAGCAACCAGGCCAGCGCAAGCACGCAGGGCCATGCCATCTGGCTGATATTGATGGAAAACTCGGTCATGCTGTCTCCTCCGCCAGACCAGGCTATTATTTTCTACATTCAGAATCGGGTTTCCCGGGCAGCACGCAAGAAACTGTCCAGTATGGGTGTGCAATCAAGCAGGCCACTCTGCCCCGTCAAATGAAATTCAGGATGCCATTGCAGGCCCACGACAAATTTTGCTTTTTGGTAGCGTATGGCTTCAACGATGTTGTCTGCAGGTGAAATGGCCTCTACCTTGATATCCCTGCCCAGATTCTTGATCGATTGATGGTGGATGGAATTAACTTTAGCAACAACACCAGGCGGGAACAGCTGTGCCAGTGAAGATTGCGGCGTAAACTGCAATTCATGGCCATGCTGGTCGTACAGGTCATTGACGTGAGCAAGAGCGCCCGGCACTTCAGTGACGATGTCCTGGTACAGGCTGCCACCAAAAGCCACATTCAATAACTGGCAACCACGGCAGATACCGAGCAGCGGTTTGTCGGCCTCGATAAATTCATGCAACAACTCGAGTTCATACATGTCGCGCGTGCGGTCACCATTCCACTCAGGGCGGGTCGATTGTTGTGAATAACTTTCAGGTGCGACGTCTGCACCACCTTGCAAGACCAGGCCATCAAGATGCCTGGCGTAGTCACGCAAGCGTATATTGCTGGGCCGTATCAGGCCATTGGTATTGACTGAGGGGATCATGAACACCATCACATCGCGCGCCATGACCCATTGGGCAATGGATTCTTCCAGATACTGCAGGGTCTTGCTCGACAAGCCCTTTGCACCGTTCTGCGGATGGAAGATGCGGGCAGACACGCCTATCTTCAGGGTACGCTGGGTAATGCCCTTGGCTGTACGCATGGAGGTAGCCCGCAGGCGCGCGGTAATGACACGTATCATCGTGCGCCAGGGTGATTCATCTGCCAGGTAAGGAGAAGGGGCATGCCCTTTAACTGTTTCTTTGGTCGCAGTTGCAGCCTGTGTCACTGGGATGGCAGACGGGGATAGATTAGCCTGCTCTGCCAGATTGCCTGATACCGTGCCTGATAACGTATTTGCAGGCAGATTTGCGGGCGGGTCCGTTGCAGCAACAGGCGCCACTATTCCTGAGTGCGGGGTGTTTTGTTGTGCTTGATCATTTTTCTCATCCGGCATGGCATATATCCATCGCTGATAAAGGTGAACACCAAGGCATACCTGTCTGCATATTCATGAAGAAAACATCATGCTGTGACAGTAAAGATACTACACGCTTGAGCGGTCGTAGTCTGTCAGACTATGCCTATCCAGGCTTGATCCTATCAGGGCAAGGCAAGCCAGTTCATGTAGTAGCGCTTGATTCAGTATAGTTCAAATCTGTTTTTTTGAAATGTGCCAACATCAGCAATATCAGCAGACCCTGATCCGCATCACATCCCGCATCAAATCCTGCTTAATATTCCGCATCAAAGCAAGAACATCAATGCCGCTACCAGCGTGGGCGGCAAGGCGCCCAGCAATAAACCAACTGCGCCTATCGATTCATCATTGAAGCCACGCTTCAATAAAGCCACGCCTGCGGGATTGGGGGCATTGGCGATGACGGTCAGCCCGCCGCCAGCGACCGCACCGGCGACCAGCAGGTATTTTGCCTGTTCACTGAGACCAGCAATCAAGGAACCCAGATAAGTCAGTGCCGCATTATCGGTAATCGCCGTCAGGCCCAAGGCTGCGAAAAACAGGGTATGCGGCTGCAGGCTGGAGACGATGGGTTGCAACCACCATTGCTGCATGCCGCCCAGCACCACCAGGCCAGCGAGAAAGAAACCGACCAGCAAACCCTCTTTTAAAATCAAAGGGCTTTGATGGCGTTCATACGCCTGGGTATAGCCCATGAAGAACAGGAACAGGCCGAGGAAGAATACAGGATGATGGGCAAACAAAACCACACCCGCCAGAAAAGCCAGATGTATCAGGCTGACGACCAGTGGCACGGTCTGTACTTGGGTGCTGTCTGCTGCATTCTGTGCAGGTATATGCTTGCGCAAAAGCAGTGTAATCACGCTGGCATTGAACAACACGGCCACAGCCGCCTTCCAGCCAAAAGTGGCCAGCATGAAGGCGCTATCCCATTGCCACACTGATGCCACCATCAGCACCGGTGGCGCGGCATAGGAAGTCAACGTACCGCCTACGGAGACATTGACGAACAGCACACCCAGCGCAGCATACTTGAGCCACTCTGGCATGCCCTGTCTAAAAATTCTTGGTGCCAGCATCAGCGCAGCCAAGGTCATCGCTGCCGGCTCGGTAATCAATGAACCCAGCAAGGGCACGACTGCCAGGCCAAACCACACCATCGCCAGCGCATCAGGTACAGGCGTGAAACGCGCCAGCACCTTGAGCACACGGCCAACGATCTCCAGCACAGGGCGCGATGCAGCGACCACCATGACGACAAAGACAAACAGGGGTTCGGTATATTGACGCGACTCGGCATACGCCACGGCGGCATCACCACCAGACACCAGCGCCATGACGACGATGAGCACAAAAGCCCAGAAGCCAAACACAACTTCGACTTCACCCAGTAAGTGAAACAGGCCCGCATGCCTGACATGCCGGTGCGCCAGCACTTCAAAAAACTTGGCGCTGAAAGTATGCAACAGGGCCAGGCCAAAAATCACTGCACCCAGGGTTTCCATCATGTTCATCATGCTCGTTCCTGCATCAATACAGAGACATATCTTACACGAGCGTGAGCCTGCTTACGAGCTAAACCGGCGTGGCAGAGACCGATAAAAGTCTTGCCATTTTGTATTGGGCAGAGTTCAAAATCGCTGTATTTTTCTACTCACCAATACCTTAGAGTACGGCAGTCAGCCAAGCCATCATAAGCCGGAAAAGCCGGAAAATCTATGCATTGCCATGGCCTGCAAAATACTATCCTTGATACAACCAACCAGGGCACACAAGATAAATGCATCAGCCATACTCAATTTATATTCAGCCCAGTTCCTGGTCATGATCAAGAACAGCGCCAGGAAAAAGAATACGATGCCAGTCCACTGTGCCCTGAGGTTAATCCTCATCGTCATTGCATTTGTTTTTTTGTATTCTTCAAAGACGGTATAGGCTTCGAGCATGATAAAGGCCGCGAGCGGCACCCAGAAACTCCACATTGGTGCACCATCGCGGATACCATGCATCATAAAAAATAAAAACACTGAGACATTGGCTAATAGCGCAACATACACAGCCATTTTGCTGGATTCGAAAATGCTCTTTTTTTCTGTAGTCATTTGCTTGTTCCTTACAGTTTTCAATCAGCCAAATTTGTTATCATAGACAACAAGCATATCTGGAACACCAATTGTGTCCGCCAGATGTCTATAAAAATTGACTGTTCAAGCCAGCTTCAAACCCGCTCCATCTTCTTTCGCAACAGCTGCCCGCACCTCCACTACAGCCCCCTCCTGGATAGATACTACTCGTTCCGCCGCATTGATGGTCTCAGGTCTGTGCGCCACCATGATGCGCGTCAGTTGCAAATTGCCGAGTGCCTGATTGACCTTGTTTTCATTGTTTACATCCAGATGACTGGTCGCTTCATCCAATGCCAATACCTTGGGTTGTTTGTACAAGGCACGCGCCAGCAGCACACGCTGCTTTTGTCCGCCAGACAGGCTGCTGCCCATATCACCAACCAGGGTTTGATAACCCATGGGCATCTTGCTGATTTCTTCATGAATGGCAGCGAGTTTGGCGCATTCTTCCACCCTCTGTTGGTCACAATGGCTATCGAAGAAAGCAATATTGTCCATGATGGACCCGGCCAGCAAGACATCTTCCTGCATGACCGTACCCACCAACTGGCGGTAAGTCTTGACGCCTAGCTGGGTGATGGGGATATCATCGATCAGCACTTCACCTTCTGTTGGTTTCAACAAACCCAGAATGATCTTGCACAAGGTAGTTTTACCACAACCACTGGGTCCAACCAGGGCGATGCTTTGCCCGGCAGGTATGGTCAGGTTCACATCACTCAACACCCAGGGTTCACCTTCGGCATAACGGAACTTGATGTTCTTGAGGGTAATAACCGCCTTGATACGCGAGATATCGGTTTCGACGGCAGTTTCTGCCTCGGCTTCTTCCAGCACGATGTCTGCCAGCCTTTCACTATGCAGGCTGAGCATGCGGTAACTGATGAACACATCAATGAGGCTGGAAATGCGGCCAGTAAAAGTACCCGCATAGCTGGAGAAGGCCATCAGCATACCCACCGTCAAGGTATTTTGCATGACCTGGCCAGCACCGATATAAAACAGCGCCAGGCCTTGTATGCCAAAGATCAGGGTATTGCTGACCTTGAAAATGATCGACAGCTTTTGCGTCTTGATATCGCGGTTCTGTACATCGATCTTCAGGTTTTGCCAGCGCGACAGTCGTTCAGTTTCACGGCCAAACAGCTTCAAGGGGGTGACTGCGCGCATGGTTTCCAGGAAATGGGAACTCTCTTTGGAAGACAGAATCAGCCGCTCTTGTGATGCTTCACGGAAAGGTTGGTAGAAAGCCCAGCGCAAACCTGCGTAAAGAACCACTGCACCCAAGACGAGCATGCTCAGTTTGAGGCTATACACCAGCATCATGACCAGCGCCAGCACGGCCATCAGGCCATCGAGTGCGCTCTCAACAAACATGGACGTCAGGGTGCTCTGTATAGACCCGATGGAACCAAAGCGCGACACCACATCACCGAGATGGCGCTTTTCAAAATAAGAGACTGGCAAACGCACCAGATGGGCAAACACGCGTGCCGACCACTGCAGGCTGATATCCATGCTCCAGCGCATCAAAAACCAGCTACGGGCAAGGCCTATGGCATTCTGGGTGATCTTCAACAGTGCAAAACCAAACACCAGCACGACCAGTAATTCTTTGTCACCGCTGACGATGACTTCATCAATGACAAATTGGTTGAACAGCGGTGCGCAGATGGCAAATATCTCCAGCGCCAAAGCCAGTGCCAATACCTTGACGATGGCAGAACGCAGGCCGACGATATGGCCTGTCAAGTCACGCAGGGCAACTTGCTTTTTTTCTTCCTTGGGTTTGAATGAAGGGCTGGGTGCCAGCTCCAGTGCTACGCCGGTAAAGTGACTGGATGCTTCCTCCAGCGCAACCCGTCTTTCTCCGACTGCAGGGTCAAGCAAAACCAGAGTGACCTTGCCACGCCAATCCTTGCGCACGGCTTTGAGTACCACGAAGTGATTCAGGTTCCAGTGCAGGATGCAAGGCAAGGCCAGTTGATCAAGCTCATCCAACTCAAGTCGCAGCGGGCGGCTGTTCAATTGCATGGAAGACGCATGCCGCATTAGTTGCGCCAGCGTCGCACCTTTGAGGCTGATCGAGAACTGACGGCGTAAATCAGCCAGGTCAGTGTGATAGCCAAAATGGCTGGCAACCATGGCGAGGCAGGCGAGACCGCATTCGCTTGATTCGGTTTGGAGAAGGGGTTTCATTCTTAAAAAGCGTCTAACCGGAATATTTTCTAAAGGTGCAAACGAAATTAAAGTGCAGGAAAAGTAATTCTGTTTACATCCGAATAGTGCATTCAACATCTTTCACGTAGTGCCCACCAATGGTTTCTTACCGACTTCAAGCCAATATCTCTGTCGCTCATAATTTTTCAAAAATAATTTGAGACCGGATAATTTTCTTTCAAATCATTTGTGTTTTTCAAACAGAAATCCTGAAGCGATTTTGGTTATGCAGAAAATTAGCTTTCAAATTTAATCGAAAACTGTCATTTCACATTTTTGTCTTCAATAAAAATTCCAGTAGTTCGATTATTTGGGACTAACCAAGCATTTGAGATTTCTTGCAAACGACCTAATGTCATTTTTTGTATGCGATCACGCACTGAGAAATATAGTTGCCAGTTACCTGCAGCGACATAACGGGACAAATTTTCTGAAAACTTCTTAATGTCTTTACGTTCATTAATCGATTTCTCTTTGTATTGCTTTTTAATTTCATCCAATTCGATTTGACTGAATTTTTTCTTCCCCAAATTCGATTCTTGCAGCAAAAAGAACGCTTTTGTTTGAGGGATTTTTTCTGCGTCGCCGAAATCTAGTTCGGCGTAAAAAATCAATGCGTTTGCATCTGAGAATTGCAAAATAGCGCTATCGAAATTGCTTGATTTTTTTGAATTTAAGAAATTTTTTTTCCAGCTAGTTGCACCATCATCACTATTGAGCAATTCGCCCACTAAAGCTATCGCAGCGTAATCAGGATGATCAATTCCTACTGTATGATATGCAAGAAAAACTGCTGATCGGTCTTTGGGACGACGAATAACAAATTCTCTTTCTCCCAACTGCGGATACCTATCTATGCCAATGTTTGGTATAGATAACTGAGATTTTTGAATGACAGCGAAGGCGCTCGCAGCAGAATTCAAGGCTCTTTCAACATCAAAATTACCTGCGATAATTAATGTTGCATTGCTTGGGTGGTAATATTTTTCCCAGAATTTTTTTACTTCATTCAATTGAATGTTTTCCAAATCAAGGCGACTCCCCAAAACATCAATGCCATAGGGATGTTGCTGAAAAACACTTGCAAGCGTTTGCCTATATTGAAATCCTCTAGTGCTCGATTCATTTCCTTTGATTTCGTCAAATACTTCAGCTAAAGCTACTTGCAAACTTTCTTTTGAATAAGAGAAGTTCTGCATACGATCTGCTTCCACACTTAAAATCCAGTCAAGATAATTATCTTTAGCTTCGAAATTGGAGCGATAGTATGTGTAATCCGCGCTTGTAATCCCTACACGCTTGAATTTTCGTTCTTTCATTTCCTGCTGCAAATCTGGATATTGTGCAGATCCACGCATAACAGCAAAATGTTCAAAAAGATGGGCAATACCTTTTTCTTCAGGTGCTTCGTTCTTTGAGCCAACGCGATAAACCAAATTCACAACAGTATTTTTTACTGATGAATCTGGTATAAGAAGTATCTGTAAACCATTACTTAATTTATATTCACTTATTCCCTCAAACTCACGAATAAAAGTACCTGTTTCTTGACTATGATTAGTTTGCAGTGATAGCGGTTGTTTTGCGCTAACTGCGGCTGTGGCAAACAGGACAAGTAAAGCAGCAATTGCGTTTATCATCTTCACTGTTGAGTCCATTTTTATGTTTAGAAAATCAAAATTAAGAAAAGCAAGCAGCGCAAAATTACACCGCTTGCTTTTACAAAAGCTACATGCTCACATTAGCCTGTTGTGCCACGAGTTTCGCGGCGAATAGTATCAGCGGCTTCTCTTGCTTGTTGCTGATCATATTCGTCTTTTTCTTCAGGAGTCATTCTTTGGCCTGTGACTGTCACAGTGTCAATTCCGCCGCCAATTTGATCCAACAATTCTTCGTTTGAAATAATACGCATTTTGTGTTACTCCTATACATGGTTAAGTGAACCATACCTCATGGCATGGTTTTACTGCTCCGTTCAGGGTCTTGACCACCTTGAACGGTATTTCGGGCTGAGTCTGTTGGGTTTTCCTGACAGGCTCAGCATCGAATTCTGAAATTCTTTGTTACTGCTGCTAAGCACGCGGGTTCATCGCCAGCACTGGCTCCAGCACCCACTCCCAAATTCTCCTGCTGTCCTGCAAGACATCCGCCTCCAAGGTCATGCCGGGCTTGAGCATTTGTGCTTGTCCATAGGCATTGATGCTTTGCTCATGCAACCTTACCTTGATGCGGTACAGCGCTTCATTACTGTTGAAACCATTGATGGCTTGCTGGGCATTGCTCAGTATCGTCGTTGCCAGATTCTGCGGTAGTTCAGACGGTGCGAATGGGGTGCGGCTGACATCGACCACTGTTGCCTTGTGCAAGCCGAACTTCTGATAAGGAAAGGCGGCATAGCGTATCAACACTTCCTGCCCTGGCTGGATAAAACCTGCTGTGCGGCTAGGGGCATACAGATGGGCTTCCAGCGATCCTGTTTCTGTCTTGCCTGCTTGAGCGGTCCTGGCATCAACAGGTATCAGGCTGGCCAGTACTTGCCCTGTATTGATGGCTTGCCCTGGCTGATTGGTCAGGGCGGTAATCGTGCCTGCTTGTGTTGCTATAATTTGCACCGCCTGGCGATTTGCATTTTCTGCGACTTCTTGCTTGAGGCTGGCCTTGGCTCTTTCTATCTGTGTCAGGTCGGTTGACAGACTATTCGATAAAGTATCGAGTTCTGATTGCAGGGCAATCTGGTTGGCCTGCAACTGGGTTTTGCTACGTTGCAGCGTGCTTAAGCGGGTGCTGATGTCGAGCAGGTCTTCCTGCTTTTGCTGGGTCTGGGCAGCGGAGACATAGCCATTGCCTTGCAGGGTTTCATACTTGGCGACGCTTTGCTGTGCCAGTTGCTGGCGACGCTGGGAAAGCAGCAATTCTTGCTCAAGCTGGGTATGTTCCTGGGCCAGGTTCGCCAGTCTTTGTTGCAAGGCCTGCTTTTTTTCCTGATACTGGCTTTGGCGCAATCTTTGTTCTGCGGCCATGCTGTCGGCACGGCTGGCAAGTTGCTGGGCGACCAAGGCGGTAATTTCGCCCTGGCTGTTCTGGCGCTCGGTACTCAGAGTAAACAGGATTTGCCCGGCTTTGACTTGCTCGCCTTCCTTGACGTGGGTAGTCAGCAAGATACCGGCATTGGGTGCAGCCACGCTAAGCTGGCCACCTATAGGCACTGTGATACCAGTGACGCGGGCTTTTTTGGTGATGCTGCCGAAAGTGATGTAAGCAATCAACACCGCGGCAATGATCAGGGCAACAATCGCAATTAAAGAAGCGGACAGCGGCTGTGCCAGGCGGATGGAACCCATCCATTGGCTACCTAATGCTGCTGTCACTTCAGGGCGAAATAGGGGGCTGGACTTACTCATCACCCACCTTATTGACTTCAAATTGTTGCGATTCCAATGGCATCTTCGTTTGTCTGCGGCAATATTTCAAAAAAGCACTTAGCTACCGTGCATTGATTACCAGCATAAATGAAAACCTTCAGTAAATGTCAAACAAAGTTAAAAATATATTTTAAACATGCTTAAAGACTATTTAATATTTTTCTGCCAAGATCGCGCGCCGCGTGTGCGGGCGCTTGAAATTGCTTATCCTGAACTACGCTGATCGCTCCTTGCTCATGTAAAGTGACCAGGACATCAAAGAGGTGTCATTCAGCGTCTGGACATCGTTCTGATGTCCAGACATTTGTTTTAAATCCCGCCCCATTCACGCCCATGTGCAAAAATCAGTCGCCTTGCTGCTGCCAGACTGCCTTACCCGACTTCAAATAAATCAAGCCGCTGGCAGAGCCTTCTTTCGCAACAACGATGCCATCGTGTTGCAATTTGACAGACTTGGCATGATAGCTGTGCGGCTGTGAGCCTTTATCTTCGACATACCAAAGTTCCAGCCAGGAAAAATCGTCACCACCATTGCCTGTTGTATGTCCTGCGCCAACAATGACAGGCTTGGCTTTGCCGTGCGACAAAAAAACGATACCTTCTTTATTACTCTTGCTATCTTTGACCAGGACCGCCAGGTCGCCCTTGCCAGCACCCAGAAAATTGCCACGCCAGACAAAGGGATTGATGCGGCTGTTGACCTCGATAGATTCTTGTTTGGACAAGCCATCAAGCTGCTTGTTTGCCCAGTCAGGCAATTGCATCTTGGGAGACACATCCTGTGCAAAAGCGATGCTGTTGGCGAATAACAGCACGACGAACGCTAATTTGAAATTCATGGCAAAACTCCTGGTAATGATATAAATGTTTAAGTATCGTTTTGAATAAAGGCCTGCATTACTATTAATGATTACTACGACTGCCTACTGCCACCGCGCTCACTACAACTATCTCACCTCAAACTGATGGTCTGTCTCTTCCATGCCGGGTCTTGCCACTTGTAGAACACACTCAAAGAACCTGGCTTGTCGGCAAAATTTTCTACTTGCAGACTGTCCATGCTGACGATTTCAAAGCTCTTCTTGAAACGGCCTTCGACTTTGGCTTCGCGTGCTACCAGCATTTTGTTGATGCCAGGCACCCAGCCTGCGAATTCTGCATAGCCAAGATCGGGGTCACTATTCGCTGGGGGCAGGATGTCGATAATCCAGCCCTGGCTGGTCTGATGGAATAACCAGAGTTCGCGCCAGTTTTCCATGGGTTGTACGGCCAGAGTCAGCGCAGTGTTTTGTGCATTGGCGCGGGCAGATGCGGCCCAGACCACGCTATAGGTGCAGCGCTTTGCCAGCGGGGTTTTAATGTCATGTTTGGCATCAGTCAGCATGACGCAGGTTTCACCCGGCTGGCCTGGAGCGGTGATGATGTTCAGGCCAGGTTTGGGGATGATGGCGGGTTCAGCCGCCCAACGCGTCGTGCCTACCCGTACACCAGCGTCGGCATAGGTATAGACATCTTCATCAGCGAATTCTTCTTTATTGACAGCGGCCAGTTCGGTCAATGCGCGATTAGCGGCGTCATCCACCTTTTCGCCTTTGCGGGCGCGCTGGAAGGCGATGCTGGACCAGACGCTGGCCTTGCGCATGCGCATACGGTTTTTCAGATACTCGGGCAGGCTGGTGGTGTTGACCTTGTCGAGTACATCGGCACGCCACTGGTCGAGTGCATAGCGCTCGGTGGGACGCATGGTGGGGTCTATACAATCCTGTCTGGTTACTGCCAGGGCAGCACGGGCTTTTTGGTCGGGTGTGGCATTCATGGCCAGTACACGGCGGAAGGCTTCGCCGTCGTAGCAGAGTTGCATACGGCCTTCGCGTTCATAGCCTTTGATGTTGATGCCGTAATTGGCAACCACTTCGAGGTGGGCGGCAATGGTGGCTTCATTTTGCTTGGGCTGTTTGCTCGATGCGCGCTTCGCCAGGCGCTCTGCCATGCTGCCAAGTGCATCAAAGGCTTCTGCACCTATGGCGCTGGCGGGAGCAGCTTTGAGGTAAGCAGCGGTATAGCTGATGCCCAGGGATTCTGCACCCGGCGTATCACGCAGGAAGCGGATGACGGCGAAGGCATCGGGTGCATCATCGGGCTGCATGGAGACCAGGCGCACTTGTGATGTCTTGATATAGCCTGCACGTTCTCGTCTGTGGTCATACACTTGCAGGTAGTCGAGTTTTTCACCACGAATTTCCAGGCTGTCGCCCTGCCACAGTATGGCCTGTTGTTGTGCACCGTCCTTGGGGGCAGCACGCAATTGTGCCTGGTCCTGTGTGACAACAGCGAGCACGGCGACAGCAGCTAAGGTAGCAAACATGATTATTGGCTCTCTTTGTTTTCGTTAGTGGTTTCTGTTTCAGCTTCGGTAGCTGCTTTTTGCATGCCTTGCCTGTTGTTCTTGCCGCTGCCCAGCAATGTCGCACCAATGAAACTGCCATCTGTTGGTGGTGGCGCGATGATGACCGAGATCTTGTCTGATAATTTGTCGGCCATGGTTTTCTGTATCAACAAGGGGTGCTTGCTCAGCAAAGCACCTTCTCTTTCCATCTGCACGCTGGCGACCTTGCCGACCAGGTCTTGCCTGTAGGCTTCGGCATCGGCCAGTTTGCGACGGGAATCAGCCTCACCCTGTGCTTCGATGACGCGGGCCTGTGCCGTACCTTCTGACGTTTTGATGCGGGCCATTTTTTCTGCTTCGGCTTCAAACTTGCGTTGCTCTATCTGTTTTTCCTTGAAAGGCAGAACGTGCTTCATGGCTTCTTCCTGCGCTTTGGCGGCGATGATTTGTTCATTGCCTGCTGCCTCAGCGGCCTTCTCGCGCTTGATCTTGTCAGCGTCAGCTTCCAGCGCGGTTTGCTTGACCTGCTTGTCTTTGAGTTCCAGCGTATAGCGCATTTTTTCGCTTTCCAGTTCTTCGGCCAGCAGTTTCTCCATGCCGCGTTTATAGTCGGCAGGCAAATCAACCTTGCCCATCATTACACTGCGCAGGATGATGCCGTCAGCGGCCAGTTTGGGTTTTAATTCAGCTTCTATCTGTTTCTGGATTTCTGCGCGCTTGGTGGAAAATATCTCGCGTACTGTATACAAGGTGAATGCCTTGTAGATGACGCCCTGCACTGCCGGTTCAACGATGTCGGTATTGATGTTCTCTGGCAGGCTGGTGGACATATTGGTCAGCTTGGTCGGGTCAACTGCATAACGTATGCTCAGGTCTACACCGAGTGACAAACCTTCTACCGACTGGAACGGTGCTTCGCCATCGGCACGGCTGCTGCGTGTGGGTTTGTATAACTGGTCTTGCAGGCTGAACAGGCGCAACTCATGCAGGCCGGGTACGACAATCAGGGCACCGTCACGCACCTGATCAGCATGACCGGTCAACTGGTTGATACGCACACCCACGTCACCACGCGGGATATGTTTGACCGGTGGATGAGTGCTGATCGCATACACGGCACCACCTACCAGGCTGAGCACTACCAGGCGCTTGAAAGTGACTTTGCTGAACATGCCTGATTCTGTCGTGACCCTGGCCCCGGCTTTGATCCCCGATGCGCTTTTGCTGAAAACGGAAGACAGAGTGGATCTTACGGCTTGTACCAGGGATTTGATACGGTCAGACATGATGGCTCTCCAATGATGGTGGTTTTTTCAGGGTTTCGTGCAGTGGCGTTTGCCCTGCTTCCCTGAGACACATCATGCGCCGCAGCCCGCGGAACATACAATGCTGGGGCGGGGGCAGAAATATCACTGTGGCAAGCTATTTATTCCGCGCCTGGAATAAGCCTTGCCGCGTGTGAAGAAAAACTCACAGCGGCTTTATGACATTTACGGCGAAAGCGTGGATACTGCGGTTATTGAATACATTGCAGGAGAAAACCGTGGTCAAAGTAGCTGTCATCGAAGACGATCTGCCCACCAGTAATCAGTTAAAAACCTGGATAGAAGCAGCAAAACCGGGTATACAGATAGACCAGTGGTTCAGCCGTGACGATGCTGAAGCCGCCATCGCACGCGAAAACTATGACCTGGTGGTGCTCGATATTGAACTGGGGCGCGAGCGCCATGCCGGGGTTGCCATCATCAATGCCATCAACAAGCAGCATGCCACACCGGTGCTGGTGGTGTCTGCCATGCCGGCCACCATCTACCGCAGCATCATGAAAGCCCTGGATGCCTGGGATTACCTGCAAAAAGCCACTTTTGAAGAAGCTGATTTCATCGAAACCTTTCTGGAAATGCTGCGCTCAGTCAAGGAACGCAAGCTGCATAAAGAGAGCCAGACCGCCTCTTATAAAGAAGCCGCAAAAAGCCCCGCTGCCGACCAGCTCAGCATGGATCCCTTGCGTCAGCGCACCCCCATCTGGCGCGGCCAGCGCATCAACCTGCCACTGACTGCACAACGCATACTGGCCGCCCTGTTTGCCAGACGTGGCCAGGTGGTGTCGTATGAAGACCTGTATGAAGTCGTCAAGAGCGGTCGCAACCGCGACAATATACGCAAGCATGTATCGACGATACGCGATGCATTTCGCGAGATTGATGCTGACTTTGAATGCATAGAAAACGTCCCCATGCGCGGTTTCAGATGGGTGGATGACGACGCGGGCATAAGCTGAGATGAGCAAGTTTTTGCTGGCGACTTACCGGCTGCGGATTTTATTCCGTGGCGTTTTCTTATTGCTGGCGCTGGCAACCGTGGGGTTGGCGCTGTCTGTCTTGCAGCAGGAAAAGCAACTCAGCTATAACAATTATCAAAGCAATTTCAATAAAACCCGTTTGCAGATATCCGCCACCCTGCGCCACCCTGCCGGGCAACTGGCCTTGTTGAATCCTCCTGCTGACGGCAAACGCGCATCCCTGCGCCCTCTGTTGCTGCCGTATTCTGCGATTGATTTTGATGACCAGAACAAGGTACAGCAAGCCATCGCCATGTCAGGCTGCCTGGTGCAATATGGTAATGAAGGCGCACTCTGTAGCGGCATAGGCAATAACCCCTGGGCCGGTGGCTTTATCTATATAGCGGGTAATTTCAATAGCAGCCAGCTGGTGTCGCACAAGCGTGGCAATGAAAGCCTGACCCAGGCACACAGGCTGAAAGTCAGCGTCCGCCTGCGCGGCCAGACGTATCGATGGATAGCCCCGTTTGAAGAAGAGATAGCACCAGCGAGACAAAACCAGGGCGTGCGCGGGCGCTGGACAGGATTCAACGAAAGCGAAGCCAACAAACCGAATGCCCGCCCGGTAAAAGACTTCCGTGGCTGGGCCTGGCAACAGGCAATCTGTAACCAGGCAGACCAGGACGACAAGGATGCTGACTGCCAGAAAAATACTTTCTTCTCGCTGCGCCTGCCGATACCTGTGCTGCAGGAAGCCCTGTTTGAAAAGAAACGCCCGGTCTGGCCGCCACAGGACCTGGACCAGATGGAAGTCAGCATCGCCGTGCTGCCACCTGACTCTGACACTGCCCTGCTCGACAGCAAGAGTACACCGACTGCAACCCCATTCTCTCTCAAGGATTTACAAGACAATCTCTTGCCTGGCGAAACCCTGCGCATACGCAAACGCGATGCGCAAGACAGTAAAGACAGCAAGGATGACCTGATCAACCTGACCGGTATCGTTGAACAAAGTGATGAATCCTGGAATATCATCACCCGCCTGATACGCCGCCTGCCTGTCGATGAATACGATGTGCCGCTAGAAAGCCGCGAAACCATCAGCACGCCACTGGCAAATTATGAAGTCTTGCTGAAGGGCGATGTGCGCAGCGTCAGCAAGAGCCTGAGCGTGGTTGCCAGCCGCGTGTCCTGGTTCGTCAGTGCGATGTTGCTGGCGCTGACGCTGGCCTGGCTATTGATCGAGGTCAGCATCATACGGCGCATCACCCTGCTGACCAGACGCGCAGTGTCGCTGTCGAAGACCATGAAGGGCGCAGGTGAGCTTGAGCAATTCGATGTCAGCGATTTGCGCAGCCCAGATGAACTCGGCGTACTGGCCAGTTGCCTGCATGACTTGCTGCGCCGCGTAAAGGAAGACGTGGAACGCGAAACCATACGCACGGAACAAGAGAAAGAAATGTGGCATGCAGTCGGCCATGAAATCATGTCACCGCTACAGTCTTTGATGGCCCTGCATGGCACGGCAGATGACCAGAGCAACCGCTATATCAGCCGCATGCAGCAAGCCATACGTGTGCTGTATGGCAGTGCTTCGCCTAGCGAGGCATTTCAGTCTACCGTGCTGCAAGTCAGTGAAATTGACATCACCCTGTTCCTGAAAAACGTGGCCGACAATGCACCCATGGTGGACATACCGGATGTGGTCTATCAAGGGCCGGATGAAGTCATTATGGTCAAGGCCGATGAATATTCACTTGAAGATGTCGTCACCCATGTCTTGCGCAATGCCCAGCGTTATCGCAAGACTGATAGTTCTATTAGTATCAGGTTACAAGATAGTGAAACTGCGGTGACTATTACTATCCACAATGATGGCCCGCATATTGCCGAAGATTTGATCGACAAGATTTTTGAGTACGGCGTATCGGACCAGCATGACTCGGGCGCGAATGGCAACCGTGGCCAGGGTCTGTTTGTAGCCAAGACTTATATGGCGAAGATGGGCGGGACTATCAATGTGCAGAATGTGGATCAGGGTGTGAGTTTTGTCCTCACTTTGCAACGAGGAAATCCGTAAACCTCTGGAGAGAGAAAAATAAATCACTGGATTCCGGCCAGAAGCATGGCGGAATGACGTAACTGGGGCATGGCAAATCAAGCGATGCACCAGTCTATATTATTAGGACTTACGCAAAAAAAGTGAGCTATTTTAAAAATGATGTAAACCCAAAGCAGCTTTCAAGTCAGTAAACTAAGGGACATGACATCAAAACGTCCGAGCCGACTGGATTACTGCCAATACTTGCTGGTAAGCCAAATCAACTACACGATCACGAACTATGCCGACCATGCGCCAACGGAAATGAGCCATGACATGATCAATCGCTATCTGCGAGATGAAAGGCTAACGTCGCGCCTGGTCTGGGAGAATGTCCGCTCGCAAATTCAACCCTCTGCGCATGGCTATGTCGTCTTCGACG